>CAZTTW010000127.1:0-8980 GCA_964616265.1 uncultured Myxococcales bacterium
ACGGCCGCTGCGTTCAGTCGCTCGCGGTCTTCGTTGTTTGCTTCCACGCTGACCGACGGTTACAGGCGGTTCAAGCCGGTGGACTTTCTGCCGATTTCTTCACGCGGGGCGGTTGTCCCCATTCTTTCCCATGCCGGCAATTCTCAGATCCTTCTCGGCCGTGGCTTGTTTCCTGTTCGCAGCGGAGACATCAGCGTTCGCCCAACCTGCCCAAGTGGACTGGTCGCTTGGCGGCATCCAAGACATCACCGAGCTCGATCTCGCGGATCTCCTCAAGACGCCGGTGGTCGAATCGGCAGCGCGACGAAAGCAGTCGCTTGACGAGGCGCCGGGCGCTTTGGAGGTCTTCGAAAGCGACGAGATCGCAACGGCCGGCTTGACGTCGCTGGCGGCGGTATTGCGTCGGGTTCCGGGCCTCTTCGTCACGGAAGTCAACGCCAACCGTTTCGACGTCGGCATGCGTGGCGTGCATGCGCTGGCCAACAATCGAGTTCTCGTCCTGGTGAATGGTCGACGTTTGGGAGGCCTCGACCGCGGATCGCCATCCTGGCAGCTCTTGCCGGTGCACGTGGGCGAGATCGAACGCATCGAGGTATTGCGCGGTCCGGGAACGACGATCTACGGAGCGGACGCGATCAGCGGCGTCATCAACATCGTCACCAAGACCCCGCTCGACAACCAGGGCGTACACGCTAGCTTCGCTGCCGGTGAGACCTGGCTACCCGACGTGTCCGGGGATCTGCAGGGCGATCGTATTCAAAACCTCAGCAATGGCTTCGCCTCATACGCCGTGGCCGACGAAAAGCAAAGGCTAGGCGTCGGTATGACGGCTGGGTGGAACCACGTGCCGGACTGGATCCCTGCCGACGGCACGTCCGTCCAGCGGAACGGCGACTTCGGATATCACCTGGCCGGTACCGCCGACTGGCGACCGAATGCGCTCACCAGCCTGTCGGTGGATGCGCGGGCCGTTCTGGGCGAAAGCTCGCGCACCCTCGAATCGCTCTACGACAAGCGCCTCTATCAGTACGGCAGCGAACAAGCGCTTACCCTCGCATTCCGCCGGGATCAATTTCTTGTCCCAAGTGTATCGCTCACCGTGAACGGTGACGTGCGTCGCGCGGTCGAGTCGACGATGGTAGCGACACCCGCCAACTACCTCGAACCCATCAGCGCAACCAATCCGGCCAATTCCTTCGCGAGCGTGAAACCGTGGAATTACCGCGGTCACGTCGTTGCGCAACTCGATGCGTCTGTCTTGCACGGGCAGAGTCTGTTCTCGCTGGCGGGCGAATCGTCGTACCAGACCACGCAGAACTTCTACGCGTCCTCGGCGTCTCAGGTCTACTACGCTCTGGTCGCACAGAATGAGACGCGCTTTGGTCATCGGCCGGAATTCTTGCTCAACCTCGGCCTTCGCGCCGAACAAGCCAATCTTATCGTCGACGGGCGTGGTGAAACTCAGTATGCAAACGTGAGTCCGCGTCTTTCGCTGATTGCTCGCCTGAGTGAGAACCATTCGCTGCGAGTGCTTGCCGGCTCCGCCTATCGCACGCCAGCGCTGTGGGAGGTTACGGATATGGAGGTTGGCAGCGGCGTGCCGTTCTTCATCAAGCGAAACACGCTCTCGCTCCGCCCCGAGGAAGTCCGTTCTGCGGAAATGGGCTATCGCGGAAGGCCGCTGCGCTGGCTGCGCGTCGACCTGACCGGCTATGTCGAGCAGCTCAAGAATCAGATCGACATCGAACGCGAGGAAGTTCCGTTTGTTTACGAGAACGGCGAAGCGCGCACGCACGCCGGCGTCGAGCTGGGGCTCAAGATTCGGCCGACCGCTTCTGCCAGCGGGCGTTTTGCCTACGCTCTGACGCGGCCATGGAACGGGGCCAGCGACCAGCTTCACGACTTTCCCACTCACCTTTTGCAGATGGGCGGCGATTTTCGCTTCGGTGACTTTCGTTTCAACCTCGATTTCAGCTACGCTTCGGCCATCTCTTCCCGGTTGCTCATGCTCACCACGAGCGGACCGGTCGCGCTCAGCGGCACCAGCAACCCGCAACTGTTGCTCAATGCGCGCCTAGCGAGACAGCTGCTGCACGGCAACGCCGAACTTTTCGTCTGCGCCAGTAACCTGCTGGCGCCCATGCGCGCGCGCGAGGCACTGATTCAGTACCCCTACAGTGCCGCCGATCCCATCGGCCTGGTCGTGCTGACTGGGATTGCTCTGCACGACAGTGCGTTGGGAGGCCATGGGCCATGACAGTCAGAGCTCACGCGTTGGCCGGATTGTTGGGCGCATGCATCGCTGCCGGCTGCGGGACGAACATCCCCGACCCGCCTGCCGGAGAACGCATTTCCGGCACTCTGACGTACACCGGAACCGCACAACGCTCGATGACCCGTCCGGCGGCCCGCGTGTTACTGTTCCTCGATTTTCCGCCCTCCGGCAGTCCGATCGCGATGCTCAATATCGAGCAGCCCGACTTCGGCAAGCCGGTGCCTTATGAGCTTGCGTGGGTATCGCCCAACCGGTACAAGGTCCTTGCTCAATTGATTGACCTGAACTCGCCCGATACGGATGTCACGACACTGCCGGCGGGCGGCTATCCTGACTTCTGCACGCTGTCGCGCACCGACGAGGGCTTCGTGACGATCAGCGAGAATGCTCCCGTGAAGAATATCGACATCACACTCTATGATCTTGCCGGACAGACCGATCCCTGCAACGCGCCCACGACGGTGTGTCCTGTCCCGGGCAAAGCGACGGTGAGTGTGGTGGTGCGATCGAGCCGCGTGCCGACTCCCGCCGATAGCTTGGTCTTTGCGCTCTTCTCCACGTTTCCGTCGACGACGCCGGCCAGCTCACGGAAGATTCTCGGACAGGATCTGACGTTCCCGGAAACCATCCTCGACAACAAGCTGGATCCGGGAACCTATTCCGCGCTTTACACCTGCTTCGACGTCGGCTCGAACAGTGGCATGGGGCTTTGCACCTCCGAAGACGCCTACGTCCTCAGCATGGGAACTCCGATCACGTTGGTTGCCGATCACATTACCAACGTGACAGTGGATCTCGACAGCGGCAGCTTGACTGTCGTGAGCACCGATTCGGCAGCCGATCACGGCTGCCACTGAGATGGTCCTGGTCACAAAGCGTACGCGCCGATGTCGGGCGTGCCGGTGCGTGCTTCGGGATGGAAGCATTGGGCGATTCCGCCGATGCTCTTGATGTAGTCGAAGTCGATGGAATAGAGCCACCAGCTTTGCACGCCTGTTCCCGTGGGTGCTTTCTTTGCAATGCACTTCGGATCGAAACCGATGTCCTCACTGGGCGCCTCGGTCGTCGTGCCCTTGCCGATGGCATTCGTCGCCGTCGGCTTGAGGTGAAAGTCCGGATTGGTGCCGTTCGCATCCGCCCAAAAATCGACGGTGTTCGTGTTGTTCGTAAGGTTATTCCCTAGCGTCGCTCCGCCAGAGCCGAAGATTGCTTGGGCGTCGCCGCCTTGGCCCGTCGCCACCACGAGGTTGTTGTACATGACCGCGCCCTTCGTCGTGTCGGAGCTGGAGAAGAAGATCTCGTCGGGTGTCTTGGGCTGCGAGTAAGTGGGATCGCTGCCGGCGCCTGGATCGAGGCCGTTGTTGTAGCAGCTGTTGTTGATGAGGTGCGTGCCCGTGCTGGTCGTGAGCCGGATGCAAGAGCCTCCGTTACGGAATCCCAGGTTGTTCACGAAGGTGGTGCCGGTGCCGATGTCGTCGACGATGAAGCCGCTACCATCGGAGTGGTGTTGCATGTCCACGTTTTCGAACGCGATGCTTTGCTCGACGATGTTGTCTTGGAAGGTGCCCTGCGCGCCGAAGATGTCGAAGCCACTCGACCAAGATTGCGTCGTGCTCCAGCCGGTATGCGAGGCGATGCATTGTTTGATGTGCACGCCCTTGGCGCTGCGGAAGGCGATGCCGTTGGCCGAGTTCATGTCTGCGATGCAGTTGATGAGCTCCAAGTTGCCGTTGGAGTTGGTCGTGCCGCCGCCTGTCCACTTGTTGCCAAAGCCCGCGCTGCCATGGATGGCAGCGACGCCGCGAATACTGATGTACGTTCCCGAAATGCCGATGGAGCTGCTGTCTCCCAAATCGACGATGGGCAACTCGCAGGGATAGGCAGACAAGACGGCCCAGCTGCTGGCCGTACCCGAGCCCGAGATGGCGAGATAGCCGGAGCCGTTGTAGGTGCCTCCGCGCAAATAGACCGTCACACCGCCTGCGACCTTGCCGAGGGCCGTGCCAAGCGAACAAGGCGAGCCAGTCGAGCAGGTGCTGCCGCTTCCCGTCGGCGAAGCGTAGTAGGCGGTTCCGCTTGGAACGGATGGCACGCAGGCTCCTGCGCTCCCGCCGGTGACGGTCGAGCCCCCGCTCGCGGGTGAGCCTCCGGCTGGTGTCACGCCGCCAGCACCGAGCGATCCCCCGACGCTCACGGTTCCTCCGCTTGCGGCTTTGCCTCCGCTGCCAAACGCCCCGCCGGTCGCGGTCGTACCGCCGCTGCCTCCCCCGCTCGCGTTGCTCGTGCTGCTTCCGGCGCTTGTGCCGCCAGTGGCCCTGCCGCCGGAACCAACTTCGCCACCGTTGCCTCCGCTTGGCGCGTTGCCACCTGCGCCGCCTTCGCCGCCGGCCGCGCCGCCCGCCGAGACCGTCCCTCCGAGAGCCTGGTTTCCTCCTTGAAGGTAGCCGCCCGTGCTCGTGGGGCTGCCTGATCCAGACGAGCAGGCTGTCGCCGCCAGCAGCGCACAGAGGATGCTACGAAACGCAGACGTGGAGCGGAGACCGCAGATTTGGGCCATGAGATTCGCATTATAAGTCGCGTGAGACCTTTCGGATCGCGCTTACGGAGGATGAGGCTACAAGGAAAATACGAACGGTCGCGCCGTCGGTCTGCGCAACATTTCCTTTGCTTCTGTTGCTCTGCGCCCTATAACAGGACCGTTTGAATCCGATTTAGGGGACCGGTCAACATAAATTCGTCGTGACAGGGGGAGGGCTCGGCCGCCTGTTTCAGCAGGCCTTGCTCCAAAGGCCGCCAGGGAGGATCATCGATGCGTCGAAGCTCGTTGTTTGTCTGCTTCATTGGAAGCTTGGTTATTGTTTCGCAGGCTGCTGCCGCCGAGGAAGTGCCCGAGACTGGGGAAGCGGCCGCTGCGCCGTCGATGGGTGAGAGGCCGCCCGCGCCGGTCACTGACCAGACGGGGCCCATGCCGTTGCCGCCCCAACCGCAGGTGATCGCGACCGTTACTCCAGCGGGGGCCGCGCCGCCATCGTTTCGCGTGGAGGGTGCGAGTGGCAGCAGTATTCGCGTCGGCATCTTGCTGCAGCCGCAGTTCATGGCAGCGAGCAACGCCACTCACGATGGCTACAGCAAGAACCTCTACCTTCGACGGGCGCGTATTCTCCTCGGCGGAACGCTGCTGGGTGACTTCGAGTATTTCATCGATACGGACTACCCGAATCTGTTTCTGGCAAGCAACGTTGCCGGCACAGGCGGAGCCGCCGACACGGACGTGAAAGCGACGCCAGGCATGAACATTCAAGATGCCTTTGGCACGTGGAAGGTTCTGAAGGATTCTTTGAAGTTCGACGTCGGCTACATGTTGCCTTCGCTCGCCCACAATGCCGTGCAAGGCGCAACGTCGCTCTATAGCTGGGACTATTTCAGCTACTCGTTCCAGCACACCGCCAACGGTGTGTTCATGACCTCGGCCAGCTCGGTGGGACGCGACGCCGGCGTGCAAGCTCGTGGTTTGCTGGTGGATGGTCACGTGGAGTACCGCGCTGGTTTGTTCCAGGGGCGGCGCGATGGCCAGACGGCAACCGACGTGGCCGGGCGCAACTTTTTCCGCTTCGCCGCGCGACTGCAGATCAACTTGCTCGATCCCGAGACCGGCTTCTTCTACCAGGGCTCCTACCTCGGCTCGAAAAAGATCGTCTCGCTGGGCGGTGCCGTGGATCTGCAGGATACGTACAAGTATTTCGCGGGCGACATCTTTGTCGACTTGCCCCTGGAGCAGGTCGGCGTGCTCACCGTGCAGGGTAACTACGCGCACTGGAACGGCGGAACCTTCATTCCGGAAATGGCGCAGGAAAGTGCCCTGATGGCCGAGGCGGGCTTCTTGGTCTCGGCGGTTCAGGTCAGCCCCATCGTCCGTTTCGAGCACTTGTTCATCAGCAGCGGAAATGCCGGCGACCAGACTCGCTACGTGGCTGGACTTGCCTATTGGCCATTCGGGCACAATAGCAACGTCAAGGCGTTCTACACGCGCTTTCACGAGGTCGGCGCTGCACGTGACACGAATCAGTTCAACGTGCAGTGGCAGCTCTTCGTCTACTGAGGTGATTATGGAAGCCACACAAGCAACGCAAGCAACACTAGACCAGTCGCCGGCACAGTTGCGGCGAATCATCATTGCGGCTTCGCTCGGAACGCTCTTCGAGTGGTATGACTTCTATTTGTACGGCAGCCTCGCTGTCTTCTTCGGAGGACTGTTCTTTCCCAAAGGCAACGAAACGGCACAGCTTCTGGCCAGCCTCGCGACCTTCGGTGCGGGTTTTGGCGTGCGGCCGCTGGGCGCGGTCGTCTTCGGACAAATCGGCGATCTCATCGGGCGCAAGTACACGTTCCTGGTAACCATGGTCACCATGGGAGTCAGCACGGCGCTGGTTGGCCTTTTGCCCACGTATGCGAGCGTGGGACTCATGTCCACGGTGCTGCTCGTGCTGTTGCGACTCTTGCAGGGACTGGCTTTGGGAGGAGAGTACGGCGGCGCCGCGACCTACGTGGCCGAACACGTTTCCGACGCAAAGCGCGGCTACTATACCAGCTTCATTCAAACAACCGCGACGCTGGGGTTCTTTCTCAGCATGGGTGTCATCGGCACCACGCGTGTGCTCCTCGGTGAAGCCGGCTTCCGTGCCTACGGCTGGCGGATTCCGTTCCTTCTGTCGTTTCTTCTGCTCGCGGTTTCGCTCTACATCCGCCTGAAGATGAAGGAATCGCCGCTCTTTGCGCGCCTCAAGAGCAGCGGGCGGACGTCGAAGAATCCGCTCAAGGAGAGCTTCACCAACCCGCTCAATTTCAAATACGTCATGCTGGCGCTTTTCGGCGCAACCGCAGGACAGGGCGTGGTCTGGTACACCGGCCAATTCTATGCGCTGACCTTCCTACAGAGCGCGCTCAAGGTCAGTTGGAAGCACTCGTACATCATGATGTCGATTGCCCTCGTGCTGACGACCCCGCTGTTCCTTTACTTCGGCAAGCTGTCCGACCGGATTGGCCGCAAGCGCATCATGCAAGCGGGCTGGATCTTGGCCGCTGTGACCTACGTTCCCGTCTACATGGCGATGAAATACTTCGCGAACCCGCGTGGTCTGCCGGTAGCGGATCCGAACGAAATCAACTGGGTCATGATGGTCCTGCTTCTGTGCGTGCAGATGGTCTACGTCTGCCTGGTGTACGGTCCCATCGCGGCCTTCTTGGTCGAGCTCTTCCCGACTCGGATTCGCTACACATCGATGTCCGTGCCGTATCACCTCGGCAATGGTTGGTTCGGCGGCTTTCTGCCGCTCATTGCCACGGCTGTTACCACGTCGGATTGGGCGCGCCAGCACTTCGGCGCCGGCGCGATCTACACGGGCCTCATCTATCCCATCGGCATCTGTTTGCTGACCATCGTCATCAACGGTGCTTTCGTTCGCGAAACCAGGCACCATCAGATCGACACCGACATCGCTGTGCCGGCCATTCCAGCCGTTGCTCCCGAATGATTGACTTCCGACGGGTCAGCAATTGCAGTTCTTGACCGCGCAATTTCCCTGACAATCGATAGTGCCAGTGAGTTGACAAAGGCAGAGGCTCACGCAGATGGCACCATAGCTCGTCGGCGTCGGCACGCTGCAGTCTCCCCCGCACGTGATGGTGCCGCCGCACTTGCCACAAGATTTCCCGAAGTCGGGTTGTCGTGGGGAGCAGGTGACGGCGCCGTCCGTGCCGCCCCCGTCGATAGCGACGTCAGCAAGGTCGCCGCCGTCGCTGCCTGTGGCCGCGTCGGCGTGCGGACCTTTGCCGGGATCGCTGGTTCCACCTTCGGCGTGAGGACCGCCCTTGCCGGGCGAGTCTGACGCGCCACCGGCACCACCCACGGACGCGTCGATCCCGGCCGCGGTGCCGCCCGACGCTGCTCTGCTGCCACCGGTTCCGAGGGCCGCGACTCCGCCCATGCCCGCAACGCCGCCCGAGCTTGTGATTGTGGGCGCACCGCCTGTCCCGAGCGTGGAGCCGCTAGCGCGTGTCGTGGCGCCGGCCGAACCGGAGATGCCGCCCGTCCCGGTCGGCCCAATACTGCCGTCTCTACCGGCCTCTGGTCCCGGGCCTGTTCCTGCGCCCACGCCAGGAACAGAGCCGTCGGTGCCGCCGCCTGTGCCAGCTACTCCGCCGACGCCGACCGGGGCGGTACTTCCCGTCGCCGTTTCGACGGGGCCGCTCGAGGTTTGTTGTCCCAGGTCATCTGCATCGACGCCGGCACGCAGCTTGGAAGCGTCGTAGCTGCACCCCGCGCCTGTCGCCAGCACGACCAGCGATGAAAGGAGAAGTACGCTCTTGCGCATGCCTAGAACCTCCCGTGAACCAAAAGACCAGGCTGGCCGGCAACCGGTCCAACCGTGACGGAGCGTCCTTCGATGGCGAACAAAGCGCTCGCGGTAATTGCCGATGCCCCTGCCGCAATCCAAAGCGCATTGGCCGCGGTCTTTCGCTGGTCCACCGAACGAAGCTCGCTCGAGGAACATCCCGAGTGCGTAGCGCTGAGACTGCCACAGGTACGATTGAGGTCATCGTATTTCGACTGCATGAGAAGACCGAACGTGATGGCGCCTCCCGCGGAAGCTACGGCCGCGCCCGCCGCGACCCAGGTCCAGGTTCGGCCCAGCCACCAGCCGTTTC
>CAZTTW010000128.1:0-8950 GCA_964616265.1 uncultured Myxococcales bacterium
TCATTCGCGTTTCTTTTTTGCCCGTTTTTACGAGGCCTCGGGCGCCTCGGCACGCAACCAGAACTTCGCTTACTCCCGTCGAAACTGTTTCGCACCCTTTTCAAAATTCTAGAATACCCGTGAGTATACCGCCGGGGCCTTGGTCGACCAGAGCTCCTTGATCAATTTCGGTGCTACGCTGGCCGCCGATGCTCACAGCCATCGTCGCGGCCGGGCCGTCGCTTGCTCTTCTTGGCTATTTCTATTGGCGCGACCGCTACGAGCGCGAACCGCTTGCGCACGTGGCTGCGGCCTACGCCCTTGGCGTGTTCGCCATGTTCGCGGCAGACGGCATGTCCAGTTTGGTCGCCGGTCTGGTTTCGCCGGCGTGGCTGCATAGCGAAGGCGGGCGACTGTTCGACTCTTTCGTGCTCGCGGCATTCCTCGAAGAGCTGGCGAAGTGGGTGGTCCTGGTTGCCGCTGTCTATCCGTGGCGGGAATTCGACGAGCCCATGGATGGTCTTCTTTACGGTGTGGCCATTGCCCTCGGCTTCGCCAGCATCGAGAATTTTCTCTTTCTGTCGAACCGTGGCCTCGCCGTCGCTTGGCAGCGCGCGATCTTCGCCGTGCCCGCGCACGCTCTCTTCGGCGGCTGCATGGGCTACTACGTCGGGCGCGTGAAGTTTTCCCCGGCCGAGCGGCGGCGGCCTATGCTTCATCTGTCGCTCTCGCTGGCCGTCCCGGTCGGGTGTCACGGCGCGTACGACTTCGCGCTTTTGCACGGGCTCGGCTGGAAGGTCTGGCTGGCCATCAGCGTGCTTTCCGTCGCATTTTGGGCTTTCGTTTTGGCTCGCGTGAAGCGGGCGCAGCACGCTTCGCCGTTTCGGCCAAAGACCATGATGCCCACCGAGTTCCAAGCGCTCAAGCGTCGTCCGTAACTCGTTGCCAGCAAGACGGTGTAAGATCGGGTCCATGTCGCATTGGCATGCACGGGCCTGGGTTGGAGTTCTTGTAGGGGCCTTAGCCGTCGGGGCCTGCTCGAAGAAAGCTGCGTCCTCTTCGGCCGGGGATCCCGAATTCGACAAGAAATGGGCCGCTCTTGCCCGAGCGGACTCTGAGGTCTTGTACATCGAGGACGATCGTGGCGAAGGCTTGATGGGCAACGTTCGGCGTGCTTCTCGGGTGAAGGCCGAGCCGCCCGCGGCCGGCGCCGAGGCGAACGAAGATCCCGCGGGCGGTTTGCCGGCTCAGCCGCCGGGCACCGAGGTTCAACGGATCATTCGCAGCAATCTGATGGCCGTGCGTGGTTGCTTCATGAGCATGGCTCGCACCGGCCAGGCTCGCTCAGGCAAGGCGATCGTCAGCTTCACCATCGGCGCCGATGGTCGCGCCGCAGATCTGCGGGTCGAGGCGCCTGCCTTCGTGGACACACCACTGCCCGGTTGTGTGACGGCCCAGGTCTCGCACTGGGAGTTCCCGAAATCACAACACGGCGGTGGTCCGGTCAGCTACCCATTCGTGTTTGTCGGAGGGTAGCTGACTGGCGCGCGCCGTTGGCGCGTTCGCTGCTTCTCGCGTTTACTTCGCGGCAGGCGGGGTGCGATCTTCTAGGTAGAAGACGGTGATCGCGAGGCAGTGAAACGCCTCGTCGGACGACTGAGTCACGATGGTATCCACCACCTGGCACTGGGGATGCTCGCGGATCCAAAGCGTCACCTTCTCGCCCAGGTTTTCGCGTTCCTGAGCCATGGTGGCGGAGAAGATCTTCACTCCATTGAAGCGTGCCGTTGTGTGTGTTTGAATCTGGGCCATCGGTTTGGTTCTTCCTCTCCGGACTTCCTGCGTACTACTGGTCGGTCCCCCTTCCGCCCTTGTTCCCGCGCTGCCGGAGCGCTTCGCGGTGACCTTCTAACCGGTCCTCCCATGCCCTATACCAGCCTCGATACCCTTTCGACAATCCCTACTGTGCAAACATTCTCTGCAACATCGCGGTGTGTGGCTGATCATGGTGCCGCGAGGCCGAGGTCCTTGCGCAGGTCGATGTAGTCCAACGACAGCGTAAACAAAAGCAAATCGTCGAGCGCGGCAGGGCCGTCCTCCTCGACGACCGCCCTGCCGACGCGCAGGAGATCGCCGCTGAGCAAAAGTGCGAGGCGAGTGCCGAGCCTGGCCAGCCCACGTCCCCAAACGCTGAGATTCAGGTTGCTGTGCTTCTGCTTGATGGCGAACGCGGCATCCTTGATGCGTGCTTGGGCAGCGGGATCGAGCGCAGCAATGGCGTCTGCGGCTCCTAGCGCGGCTTCCCCTTGCAGCGGTCCGGCCGCATTGGCGAGGGACAGCGCCGCCAGAAAATAAGGGCGCATCTGTCCGCCCGAGCGAGCCGATCCGGCACGTCGGCCGGGAGCGCTGAGCGCCACGGCGCGCACCAAGCGGAATCCCAGCTCGACGCTGTCGTTGCTTTCGAGCAGGGCCTGACCGCAAAGCAAGGCCGGCGGTCGCAGGTCGGCCATCCGCGCGTCGCCACCCAAGACTTTGACGCCAATGACTGCTTCCGGCTGCGGTGTTTGAAAAAGTCTGCACACGTATGCGAGCACGTCGCGGAACGGCGCCGGCAGCTCTGCCGCCAGAAGCGGACGATCGCTATCCATCAAGCCGAGATCCTCCGCTGAGAACGGTTTGATGATGCCCGTCTCGACGAGGACGGCGGTGAGCTTCTCGAGGTCGCCTTCCTCGGGTCGGTAGCCCACGCGGGCCAGCAGATCTTCGGGCAAAGGAGCTTGAATCCTCGGCAGCGAGCTCGGCCGCGCCTCCTCGGCCAGCCGCTTCGCCGTGTTGTCGCCCAGGTTGCGCAGTACCATGGTGGCCGCGACGATCCTCTGCGCGTCCTGCTGGCCTACGTCCCCAAACAGCTCGAACAGCTTGCGTGCCGGCGTGATGTCGTCGGGATGAATCTGCCATTCTGCCGCGAGTGCACGCGCGGTCTCCCGCCAGCGCGCTGGATCTTCCGCGTTCAGAGCGCCGGACTTCTGGACGGCCGCCAGACTTTGCGGATCCAGGCGGGCAGCACTGTCGTACGCGATGCGGGCCGCATTGCGATCGCCAAGTTGATGCTCGTAAATCGTACCAAGCTCGTCCCAGATCCGCTTGCGGAGCGCTTCGTCTTGGTCCCCCAAGGCCGACACCAGCTTGCGCAGAAACCGCTCGGCACCGCGGGGCTCGGGCTCGGGTAAGCGACGGTATGCCTCCAGCAGCAGGGCGACGGTCTCGGGTTGGCCGGGGGCGATGGTCAGGCTTCGCTCCAAGTGACGGCGCGCCGTGGCCGCGTCGTCCTCGGTGGCGGCCATGCGTCCGAGCATGGCGTGGGTCTCGGCAAGATCCGGATCGAGCGCCAACGCGTGATTCAAGCGGTCGCGCGCTTCACTGGCGTTCTCCGGGCCGTGGGCCACGAAATCGGCCCAGCCGAGATACGCGTGGTAGAGCGCCTGATCGGGCCGCGCGCTGACGGCCGCTTCGAATCTTAGGAGGGCCTCCTCGAAGTGTTCGGCCTGGAACAGTTGCATGGCTTCGCCGAAAGCCAACTCGGCGCCCAAGGGATCCACGCTGGCCATTTCGCGATCGTGCAAGTGCTCGTCGTAGCTGCTTCGCTCGGCCGTGGAGCACAAGACGCGCCCAGCCTGGGTAATGGCACTGCGTACAGCATCGAGGCGAACGCGATCGGCGGGTGCCAGCATGGCTCCCTGCAGGGCCTCATCCGAAAACGTTTCCAATTTGGCGAGCACGGCTCTCTCGATCTGCGCGGCGGGGCTTTGCGGCGTCACGCCCAAGATGTCGTAGTGCGACTTGCCGTGAATCATCAGGTACTCGTGCAGGAGGCGTTGGCGCATCTCTTCCGTCGGATGGACGGCGGCTGACGTGGCAGCTCGGTGCACCCGACTGGTTGTCGCGCCGAGGTCGAGCACGCCGGAGCTCGATTCTTGGGCGGGGCGTGGGTACGTCGGCGCGAGCGGCAGAATGTCGCCTTTGCGGATTTCGGCGAAGCTGACGTTACCTCCTTGGTCGAGGATAGCGTCGAAGCGCTTGTTCAGCTCGGCGCCGAGTTTTTCGAGCGACAGCGGTGACTCGAAGACGCTCGGCATGGGCGGGGCGGCCTCCGCCTGAGGCCCCAGCTCGGCCATGCCGGTCTCGAGCAGCGCCTCGACTTGCGCCATGACTACGTGAGCGTCTTCGCGCAAGGCGAGCGCTCCGACGGTGCCAGCCTCGCGGACGGTCTGCGAAACATCGCCGTCGAAGATGGCCTCGAACTGGTCCCGGTAGCGTTCGAAACGAGGTGTGAGGTCGACTGGGCACGCGCCGCTTTGATCGAAGCGTTTGATCAACGTTTCCGGCGTGGCGCTTCGGTAAAGGCCGAGCAGGACGGTTTTCGCGACATCCAGGTCGTGCTCGATAATGCGGTCGCCGAAGGTGTCGCCGGGGGTGAAGGTGAAGGTGCCTGTGTCCCAACGGATACAGTCGACGATGCGCTTGCGCGCCTGCGCCGCGAGCGCTTGCAGAACCTCGTCCGGAGTCATCCAGCCGAGCTCGATGATGACCGCGCCCATTTTGTGGCCGCGTCGCTTCGTTTCGGCGAGCAGGAACGCGAGCTGGCCTTCGTCGACGAGACCTCTGGCACAAAGAAGGGTGCCCAAGGCTTCCTGGCGGAGATTCGAGTCCGCGGCGACGACCTTGCCGCCACGGACATAGAGATCCTTGCGGATTTTGCCGTAGGACAGGCCGAGGGTGCCGGTGAGCGTAGTGTCGGCGATGTCAAAGATCAGCCGTGCCACTCGGCGCTCCTCAAGAGATCCGGCGCCAATGGGATTGTCAACGCTCGCGGGTTTCGCTTTCGGCCACGGCGGTTTCGTCCCGGCGTTCGGCTCGGCAAGTGGCGGTGCTTCGATGCCCGCCAGATCGAGGGCGACCTCGCGCGGAACGGTCGGTCGCAGATGCTCGTCGGACGGGGGCGCTTCGCTGCCCGTCAGATCGAAGGCGACCTCGCGTGGGACGGTCGGACGCAGGTGCGCTTCGGCATTCATGTCGGGCGGCCCCGCAAGCGCGGGCGCGTCGGGCGATTCGGCCGGCGCTGCTGTCGCGCTGTCCAGGCACGACAGAATCAGCCTTACCAGCTCGTCCGCTTGCAGAGGCTTGGGCAGGAAGTAGGCGTCGACTTCGCTCTTGAGGCTGCGGGCGAGATCCGGATCCTTGTAGATGCCGGAGATCACGATCACCGGAACGTTTTTCCCGAGCGATACTTCCCGCAGCGACCGGCAAAACGCGAAGCCATCCATCGCCGGCATGAACAGGTCGGTGATGATGACGTCGGGCCGCTCGGCGACGAAGACGGCCAAGCCCTGCTGTCCGCTGGCAGCCTGGACGACGCGCGGCTCGAGGAAGGCTAGCCGCGGGTGGTTGGAAAGCAAACGATCCATCGCCTTGCGGGCGATAGGGTCGTCTTCGACGATGAGGATCTTCTTTCCCATGGGTTCCGTTCGCAAAGGTCCCGCGGCCCTTTGCGTGGAAGTGCGATCGGCTCGCACTCGCCGCAATCTGGCGCGCTTACTACTTATTTCGGCTGGAAACCGTCGCGCTTGATGGGGACGATTGCGGCGCGGCCAGCGGATCCGAGGCGGAGGCGGCGGGCAGGGCGGCTTTCGCTTCGGGCAGGGGTCCGAGACCCATCTTGGCTTTGAGCTCAGCCAGCGCCTGATCTTGGCCGACGCTGCCCGATTCGAGAGCCTTGAATTTCTGCTGCAAGGTGTCGCCGGTCAGCTCGTTGCCAAGCTCGGTGGTGGCCTCGGCCTCGGCTTCGATCTGATCGACTTTCGTGGCCATGCGCTCGAAGGTATCGAACGCGCCGGTGTCGGAAAGGCCACTCATCGTACTCTGGATCGTCTTCTGCGCCTCGGCGCGCTTTTGGCGGGCGATGAGGATGTTCTTCTTGCGCTTGGCCTCCTCGATTTTGTCGTTGAGGGTGCGCAGCTGATCTTTCAGCTTGTCGACGGCGTCCTTCTGGAGCTGGGCTTGCTTGCCGAATTCGGCGAGTTGGGCGTCGTGCTCGGCTTTGCGTTTGAGCGCCTCTTTGGCCAAATTCTCGTCGCCGGCGCGCACCGCCAGCATCGCCTTGCGCTCCCACTCCTGTCCGAGGTCGCCTTGCTCGTCCCGCTGCTTTTCCAGACGTTTTTGGTCCGCTATGGAAACTGCGACTTGCCGCTTGGCTTCGACCAACTGGTTCTGCATGTCGAGAACCACTTGGTTGAGCATCTTCTCCGGGTCTTCCGCCTTGGAGATAGCGTCGTTGATGTTGGACTTGAACAGAGTGCCGATACGCGAAAAGATTCCCATGACTCGTCTTCTTCCCTTTGCTCTTGCTGTCTTGCGCGCCTAGGCGGCAGTTCGGAACTTCGACAGGACGGGGTACTGCTTGCTCAGGACCATGCCGATGTCATCGATGACGGCCTGAAATTCGTTGAAGTCCATGTTTTCCAGGGCCAGCGCGCTGACCAGCACGATGGCGTTCGCTTCGATGCCGAAGGCGCAGTGGAACAGCTCGGTGGTGTTGAGCCGAAGCAACAATTCGTAAAGCTCCTCGCGGCGCGTGGTCGGAATATCCATGAGCTTGAGGCGGAACACGACGATCGGTCCGGCCAGCGAGACCATGAGATTCTCGATGCCATTGAAATGGAGCCGCCAAATGTCGCCACCCAGATCCTCATGGGCGACACCTATCTTGAGCAAGTACGACTCGATGTCCTCACGGGTTTTCATGCGGAGAATCGCCTTTCCTTTGGGGTCAGAACCGCATCGCGCGGTGCTTGGAGCGTAGACGATCCGAACGCTGGCCACAAACACCGATTGAGCCTCTATATTGCGAAGCGTCGGCAGGCGGAGCGCTTTTTGTGTGCTCCAGCTGACTTGAAAGTACGTTGCGGCTCACGTCGGCGCCCAATTTCGTTGTAACCTTCGTTCCGTGAGCGCGTACTCTTACCTTAGCTTTGTCGGAATGCCCTGCCACTTGGTCGGGTTTTCTTGCACGAGTTGAACCAAGCCCCGTCATGTGGTACCCGAGAATCCCATATGTCTTCTGATTCAAGCGCCCTGCCGCGACACGTCGCAATTATCATGGACGGGAATGGTCGCTGGGCGCAGCTCCGTGGTCTCCCTCGTATCGAGGGGCACCGGCGGGGCGCCGTAGCGGTGCGCGAAGTGGTGCGCGCAGCCCGCGAGATCGGCGTGAAGGCTTTGACCCTTTATGCATTCTCGGCCCAGAACTGGCTGAGGCCGCCGGAAGAGGTGGCGATGCTCATGCAGCTTCTGCGTGACTACGTCATCGACGAACGACCTGAAATTCTCGACAACGACATTCGCCTCATCACCATCGGCAATGTCGGGCGACTGCCGAGTTATGTGCGCGAGCCACTAGAGGCTCTCAAGCAAGACTCGGCGAACAACAAGAAGATGACCCTGTGCCTGGCGCTGTCGTATGGCGGCCGTGAGTCGATCGTAGCGACCACGCGCGCGCTCTGCGACAAGGTGAAAGCGGGTGCCCTCAATTCCGAGGACATCGACGAAGAACGCTTCCAGGCCGCGATGCAGACCCACGGACTGCCGCAGCTCGATTTGATGATTCGAACCTCGGGCGAAGAGCGGCTTTCCAATTTCCTCCTGTGGGAATCCGCCTATGCTGAACTCTATTTCACACAAACCTTCTGGCCTGATTTCAACAAGGCCGAATTCATACGGGCGCTCGACTCGTTTCGTGGGCGCGAGCGTCGGTTCGGACAAACGCACGAGCAGCTTCGAAAAATCGGTTGAAATGGGAACCCTGGGAGGGTTCCCAAACCCTCCCGCGATGATTCGCGGCGAGCAAAGCTCGCCGGCTTCTCACGCGGTTGAGCTCACCAACGAGGCGCCGCGGAGCGAGGGACATCTCCCGGCCGGAGCTCGCGTGCGGTGAATCCCGAGCGCAAGAATCTTCTTTCTCGTGTTGCCACCGCCGTGGTCGGCTTGCCGATCCTTGGCGCCATCGTTTTTTGGCGGGACCCACGCGGTTTTGCGACGCTGTGTTTGGTCGCAGCGTTGCTCAGCCTCGTCGAGTACACCGGACTTACGATGCGCGGTCGCCCTTGGGGCGAGCGCGCCGGCATCGTGATTTTGGGCTGCGGAGTTTTCCTCGGAATGGCCCTGCGGCCGTCGCTGGCCTTCGCGTGGCTCATCGCTGCGGTGCTGGCGACGGGCCTCTTGATTCTTCCCCGGGCCACGGACGTGTCGGCTGCGTGCGTGCGACTTGCCTTTGCTGGCTTCGGTATCTTCTACGTCGGCGCGCTTTTGGCGGCGCTTCCCGTTTTGCATGCGCAGATGGGGCCGGCGTGGGTCGCTCTCGCCATTGCCGTGACCTTCGGCAACGATACCGGTGCCTACTTCGCCGGCCGAGCCCTCGGTCACCACAAGCTCGCTCCGGCAATATCACCTGGAAAAACCGTCGAGGGAGCCATCGGCGGGCTGGTGGCCAGCGTCCTCCTCGTGCTCGCAGCGCGAGCCTTGTTCATGCCCGATCTGACCATCCGCGACTGCGTGATGGTTGGCGTGCCCGCCGCCATCGTTGGTCCGGCGGGCGACTTAGTCGAGTCCTTGCTCAAGCGCGCCGCTGGCGCCAAGGATTCGGGCCGGCTGTTGCCCGGTCACGGTGGAATTCTAGACCGCATCGACGCACTCTTGTTCGTCGGTGCCTATGTTTGTCTCTATGCAACTCAGCTTAGGTAGGCAACCGCCCCAAACGTCACAGCCCCCGTGGAATGCGTCCACGAGGGCTGCGGGGCTACCTAGGCCATGCGGGTTAAGCTCTACACTTATCTATTTCGTAATACGGCCGGTCCAACCGGCCGGGAAGTTAGGCACACCGGCCTTCGCCGGTGCGTGGGAGGATTGGCAACGAAAG
>CAZTTW010000129.1:0-8943 GCA_964616265.1 uncultured Myxococcales bacterium
CAAACCACAGGCGGGCTGCTGTTGCGGATCGATCCTCGCCGCTATTTCGCTGGCGTCGACTTCAGTCAGTTGCCGGCGGACGCGAGCACGGGCGGCTACGCCTTCAGTAACGACCCGAACGGCGCCGGCTATTCACCGACGGGATTCCAGCTCTACACCAACCTGCGCCAAACGGCCCCTTACACCTTTTCTTGGAGCAACTCACTTTGAACGACCAACACAAGGCAACAATCATGCGAACGAAGACAATCAGTATCATTGGTGGTGCGAACTTGATCGCGTCGGTGGCAATGGCTGTCGCGCTCGGGTCTTGCTCCAATAGCAGCTCACAGCCCGTGACTTGCACCAGCACGGCGGCTCCCGCCACCACCTGGCCCACGCCAGTCACCGGCGCGGTGTCGTTGCAAACCTTTACGCCACCCACGACGACGGATCTGAAAGGGGGCGACGTGCTCTTCACCGCTTCGGGCGAGGTCTTAGCGCTCACTGGCTACCCTTTTCCGCCGGTCAACGATGGCGACCCGGCGTTCGTCGATGGCTGGGACGTCCACTTCACGCGACTTCTGGTCACAGTAGACAACATTACTCTCTCGAATGGTTCCTTCATTAGGCCAGGCGACCAGTCTTGCACGGAGTCCACAGTTGCGAAGGTGACCGGCCCCTGGGCCATCGACTTGGCCCACAGCGATCCGTCCTATCTGCCAGGCAAGGGTGGCCCGGGCGAGGAAGCGGTTCCCATCGCGGCGCTTTCGCACCAGAACTATCCGGCCGGGAACAGCGCGGCCTTCGATACCAGCGGCTCCACGCCTTACGCCTTCGGCTTCGATCTGGTTCCAGCCGCCTCGGGCGCCATGAACGTCAACCTCGACGCCGCGGGCCTGGCCGATTACCAGGACATGGCCACGAGCGGCTGCGTGGTTCTCTACGTGGGCACCGCAACGTTCATGGGCGGCGACGCCACTTGTACGACGCCCGGCGCTCCCAGCAGCTACTACGCGACCGAGTATGCCGGCTGGCCGCAAACTGGCCAGAGCGTCAACTTCCATCTGTGCTACAAGTCGCCGACCTCATACATCAATTGCCAGAACCCTGACAATTCGGGCAAAGCGCTTTCGGGCGAGGAATCCGAGCGGGGCATCTTCTTCAAGGCGGACCAACCTGTTACCGCGCAGGTCACCATTCACACCGACCACCCCTTCTGGGACAGCGTGCTCCACGATTCGCCCGCGCACTTCGACCAGTATGCCGCGACTGTGGCGGGGCAGGGACAAAACGGCGTGTTTCCGACTGTGACCCTCGAGATGACCAAGGGCGTTCCCTACGCCCCGGCCTACAAGGACGCGGCCGGCAATCCGCTCTACTGGCGGTATTGCATCTCTCCGCCCACCGATGTCCACGCCCAGTTCACGGGCCCCATGGCCTTCGATGCGCAAAGTGTGTCGAGCCTTGCTGACTACTACGACTATGCGACTTACGATCAAAGTACTCAGGGCCATCTCAACTCCGATGGTCTGTGCTATGTCGACCGCCACTATCCATCGCCCTACTGAGGCATGCCTTGACCACCATTGAAACAGTCAAGCGTATCTTGCTCGCCTCGGGCGCGGGCTGGGTCCTGTGGTTTCTCGGGGCGCTGTCGATGGCTAGCCTCGCGTTGGCCGTCGAGCGCTGGCTCTATCTGCGCCGCAGTGGCGGAGACCTCGAAGCTCTCGCTCGCAAGCTCGACGAACACCTTGCGAGCGGCGATTTCGCGAGCGCGCGACGCGTGCTCGAAGCCAGCCCGGTGGTTGCGGCACGTGTGGCGGACGCGGGTTTGCGTCTTGCGGAACGCGGGACCGAGGCGGCTGAGAAGGCCATGCAGAGCGCGTCTGCCCTCGAACGCGGGCGGCTCGAACGCTGGCTTGCATTCCTGGCGACCGTGGGCAACAACGCTCCTTTCGTCGGACTGTTCGGAACTGTCGTCGGCGTCATCCACGCCTTCGAAGAGCTGGGCCACTCCGCACCTGGCCACGCGGCTGCGGCAGGGCAGGTGGCTTCACAGGCGGTGATGGCCAGCATCGCGGAGGCGCTGGTGGCGACGGCGGTCGGCATCCTGGTCGCGTTGCCGGCGGTGGCGGCGTACAACTATTTGCAGCGGCGGGTGACCGCGTTGCTCTCAGGCGCAGAAGTGCTGACCAACCTCGTGCTCGCGTACCTCGCGGACGATGCGCGGGGTCCGCAAAAGACGCCGCGACTGCACGAAGTGAAAGAGGCGAGCGATGGCAGCGCCTAGCGGACAGGTCGCGAACGGAATCATCTCTGGCATCAACGTCACGCCTCTGGTGGACGTGATGCTGGTGTTGCTGGTGATCTTCATCGTGACCGCAAAGATCATCGTGACCCCGGCGGTGCCGCTGGATCTACCTCAGGCGGCCCATGGGGAAGAGGTGCAGGTCGTGCTGTCGGTGATTCTGCCTGTGCGTGGACCGATGCTGGTCGACGGGGCTGCTCTGCCGAATGACGAGGCGCTTGAGGACAAGGCCCGTGCGGCCCTGGCGAGCGATCGGGATTTGAGGGCGGTCATCCAAGCCGATGGAGACGTGCCGCATCGGCGCGTGATCCACGTGCTCGATCTGCTCAAGGGCGCCGGGCTAACTCGGGTGGCGTTCGGTGCACTGCCAGTCGAGCAACAGAAATAGTGGGGCATGTCTCATGGGTGATCGTTTGCCTACGAAGTCCGCGACCCGTTCACCACGCATCGTCGATCTGGTGTTCCTTGCCGAGCCTGCCGGCCGATGGAGGCGACTGGCCTTGGGCGGTGCGATGGTCCTGGCGCTCTACGGGTGCCTGTTTGCGCTGGTGAGTCGACTGGGGAGTCCCCTCGGTCCCTGGAGTGCTGAGATGGCTGCGCGCGTTCACGAGGCGATTGCGATGGAGCGCGCGGTTGAGCTCACGCCGCCTCCGCCGGCACCTGCGCAACCACCGTCTCCGCCGATAGCGGAGACGTCGCACGTCGTGGTTTCTCGATCGGCGCGGCTACCGCATGCGCAACAAACTCGCGCAATGGCGCCTGCGCAGGCCGGGCGGCTCGCGGCTGTGTCTTCGGCCCCGGCCGATTTCACCGGCATGGCCTTCATCGTCGGCTCGGGTACCGCCTACGTCGGCGGGGCCACAACCAGTACCGGAACCAGCCGAAAGGCGGCGCTCGGAGCCGTTAACCCGGAAGCAACCGGCAGCCACCGGGCCAGCATGGGCAGTCAAGCCCGGCCCATCTCACTCGATCAGTCTGCCTGGAACTGTCCATGGCCAGCCGAAGCCGACGCCGAGCAGGTCAATGAGCAGACCGTGGTGCTGCAAGCAAGCGTACGCGCCGACGGGCGCGCCGATCGCGTTGAGGTCTTCAGCGATCCCGGGTTTGGATTCGGGGCGGCGGCTCGTCTTTGTGCCCTGCGCACTCGCTTCGAGCCCGCGCGCGATTCCGCCGGGCAACCGATCTCCGCACAGTCACCATCCATCCGCGTCCACTTCTTCCGGTGAGGGCGAACATGCACGCCGTACGCTGGATTTCTCTCCTGTTGCTACTCGCCGCCACGGGCTGCAATCGCCATCCCGCGAGCGCAGGCGAATGCGAGGCGATCCTCAATCGCCTCATCGAGCTCGAGCTTAACGAGTCCGGTTACCGGGATCCTGTTCTGCGAGCACGCTGGCAACAGGACCTTGTCCGTCGCTTCGCACCGGATCTGGATCTCTGTCGAGGACGAGACGTGCCGAGCTCACTCCGCGCTTGTCTGTCAAAGGCCTATCATTCGGAAGAGTGCGCTGGGTGAGGCCGCGCGGGAAAATGGCGCTTGTTTGCCTGTGCTCCTAGGCCTATTCTCCTGACGCTATCTTTACTTCCCATTGCCGAGTGAGACCGCCATGATTGATACTCTTGTTGCTCTTGCTATCGCTATCGTGGGGCAGACGGAGGGCAAGGCCGAGGCTCTTGCTCGAGCGGCGAAGCCTGCTATCACCGTGGTTCGGATGGTGGGCCAGCCGGTCGTGCGGCCTCGTCGAAAGTACGTTGGCTGTGGAGCCGCCGAGCTTGCCAAGGTGGACGCCGACGCTGCGTTTGCTAACAAGGTTCTTGTGTGGCCAGGCTCGATCGATCAAGAGCTGGTGGCACGTGAGATGCTGGCGGCGGCCCAGTCGCAGAAGCGTGCTGTTCTCGCCGAATGCGCGCCATCTCCCGTGATGCGGCCACGACGGAGCCTGGGTCGCAAGGAGTCGCCCTATCAGGATGATCCGTTCGACGAAGACCGGGAAGACCATCGTTCGGCCGATATCGACTTAGACAAGACGACCATGCGAATCGATGGCAAGGTGATGCCCGCTCGTGAATTGGTCGACGCTATTCGCGCAATGTCGGGTGAGATTGAGGACCTGCGCAGACAGTTGCGCGAATTGAAGGAAGCAAAGAAGTAAACTACTCATGCAGAAAATACAGCCTCTCATCGCGTTCGCATTCGGATTGTTCGGTCTCCAGTCGGCAGGGTGTTCGTACTTGGCCAGCTACGGCCCGCCCCCAAACTACCGCGAGATGGAGTCTTTCGACTGCACCGGATACACGCTTCCTGTGTTGGACACGATTTGGGCAGGCCTCAATGGGCTGGGGGCAGCGATCGCGGCGACTGCCAGCGATGACGACTGGCAGAAGAAGTACGGCGGCGCTAGCCGTGCGACCACTGTCATTAGCGGCCTTCTCTGGGTTGGCGTCTCTGGCTCGTCGGCCTTGTATGGCTATTCCAAGGCGGAGGAGTGTACGAATGCCCGTGAAGAGATGGAGGATCGAGAGTATCGTCGAATTCTGCGCCAGGCCCGTCGCTAAGGCGATCAGCGGGCGCTTGCCGGGCCGGTGGGCGGATCTGGGCGCGCGCCTGTCATCGCCCACAGGTATTGCCGGTACTGGCCGGCCGGATGGTGGCGGTAGTAGTAGCCGGTCTCGTCGCGGGCGGCGCCAATCTTCTGCAGGTTGATGAGCGCGTCCACGAGCAGCTTGTCGCGTTCGTCCGACTCGGCGGAGTCGCCGAGCTCCTGGCGCGCCTCACGGGCGAGGGCAAGAGCAAGCTCGGGTTTGGTGCGAACGTTGTCGCGGATCTGGCGCATGAAATCGCCTTCGGTGCGAGGTTCATTGGCGGCAGGTGCCGGTATCGCTGTACTCGGAGCCGGCACGGCCGCATCCAACCGGCCGGCGGGCTGCGGCGCTGGGCGCACAGGCTCGAGCGTCGACTTGGGATCGAACGCGAGCTTGGGCGCAGGTAGCTCGACCTCCGGGGCGGGCTGCGGTTTCTTTCCTTGTCGGATCATCACCGCCGCGATGGCAACAACGATGGACAACCAAAAGAAGGCGTGAACGGCGCGTTTCATGGGACGACGATGGTGCAGGCTATTGGGGAGGCGGCCCGGACGGCGCGGGGTGCATGCCAGTCATGTTACCCACGTGCGCAGCGTACTTCCCATTCGGGTAGCGCCGGAGAAAAAAGTCGGCCCGACCGCGGGCCGAGCCCATCTTCTGCATGTTGATGAAGGCATCGATGGCCAGCGCTTCCCGCTCTTCGCGCAGGGGCGAATCGGGAAAGCGCTTCTCGCCTTCGTCGGCGAGATTCACGGCAGCCTGCGGATCGCTCTTGACCGTCTTGCGGATGCGCTCCATCAGTGCCGTTTCCTCCGGCGACACCGCGGGCAACGCTACTTGTTTGCTCGCGGAGGAATCCGACTGGACGTTGGCTTTGTGGCCACCGCAGGCCGAGAGAGACAGCGTCAGGGGAAGCAGCAAGAGGAAACGGCGCATGGTGGTTAGTAGTGGATGCAGGTGTGTGCGTCGGCCCAAGCTTTCACGTTGGCCTTGGCGTCCGACCACGAGAAACCGGCACCCGTGGTGTCGCTGTAGGCCCAGCCCATCGTACCAGCGTAGCCTTCGTTGTAGAAGTCGCTGACCAGGGTAGCGAAGGTAATGCCGCCAAAGGACTGCCCGGTGGTGTCGGCCGACGGGTTGAGCGGAAATTCGCCGACCACGACGGATTTGTCGTCGATCTTGTAGTCGGTGGGCGTCTTGGTGTGGCTGAAGTACTGGTCGACCCAGCCGTACCAGTGGAAGTCGTGGTAGTCGAGGCCGACCTTCGACCACGCGTTGGCCCACTTCACGGCAGCGCTGCCCACCGTGACCAGGGCCTTGCTGTTGGCGTGCAGTGCCGTGACCATCTCTTTGATGAAGGTCTCCATCTGCGCAAAGCTGATGGTCGTCAGCGACGATTGTCCATCGAAGGCCTGGTCGCCGTAGGGATCGCTGCCCGAGGTGATGGCCCATTCGGGCTCGTTGATCACGTCCCAGGCGATCATGCGATCCTTGTTGGCGCTGGCCTCGACGGCCTTGGCGATCGGCACCACCAGGTTGTTGATGAGCGCGGCGCGCTTGGTGTCGTCGACGATGATGTCGGTGGTTCCGGGGATGCTGTTCTTGGTGTCGTCGGGCTTGAAGTTGTCGAATGAGAAAATGGTCAGGACGATGTGCACATCCTGCTCGGCGGCGATCGCCAAGGCGGCTTCGATGTCCGCCAAGAGCGTACCGCCGATGCCCGTGACGTTCTTGCTGGTGGGGCTGTCGAGCACGATGCCGTCGCTGCGCAAATCCGGGAACATCCACCAACGGATGGAGTCCACGCGGCTATTCTTCATTTCCTGGATCGCGGTGGTGAAGCCGGCCTTGTCGCCGGACACGCCCTTGTATCCCCAGGCGGCCTTGCCGCCGAAGTCGCAGCCGAAGTTCTTCCACGCGAAGTTCGCGCCGTAGAGGAAACGCTTCTTGCAACCGACGGTGAGCCCGCCTTTGAGCGTGGTGCAATCGTTGCAACCGCCGCCTCCGTCTTGCTTTGCAGTTCCGGTATCGGCCGACCCGCTGTCCGGCGCGCTGACTGAACCGGCGTTGCCACCCGAACCGGCGCTGCCGCCCGAACCGGCGCTGCCGGCCGAGCCGGCGCTGCCGCCCGAGCCGGCGCCGCCGCCCGAGCCCGTCGAGCCGCCGCTGTGGCTGCCGCCCGCGTTCGTGTTGCCACCCGCGTTGGTGGCGCCGCCGGTGCTCGCATTGCCGCCGCTGTTCGAATTTCCGCCCTGGCCGGTAGTACCGCCGCTGTTCGAATTTCCGCCCTGGCCGGTAGTACCGCCGACGCTCGATCTGCCGCCCGTGTTCGTGGCGCCGCCACTGCTCGAGCTGCCGCCGCTGTTGGTGCTCCCACCGGTCGCTTTACCGCCGCTGGCGGATGCGCCACCGCTGCCGACGCTGCCCCCGCCTCCGTCCGAACAGGCCGTCATCGACACCGAGAGCAATCCAAGAACAAGTACCGCCGCTTTCATGTTTCTCCTCGCGTATGCATGAGTGAACGCATAAACAGTGACGGCCGACAAGCAGGAAGGCTCAGCTGCCGGTGGAAGGCGCGAACTTTGCGCAGATCCTACGTCCGAGTGACCTCACGGCGCCTCGATTCGCCGTTGCAGGGCGCCAGTTCGGCAGGCCGCGACGCACTTGAGACACCCGACGCAGTCCTTACCTCTGCGAAGCGCCGCATGCTTGTGCCAGAGTACCGAAACCTTCCCGATGACCTGGTGGGGACAGGCGTCGACGCAAGACCAGCAGGCTTGGCACTTGCGCGAGTCGAATCCCACGAAGCGTGTACCGGGCAGCGGGCGAGGGGAGGAGCGGAGAGCCATGGATCCACCCCTACCTCCGGAGCGCGACCGGCGACGATATCCTTTGTTAAGAAATCGCCGTCAGGTCTTTCGGTGGATGCGATTTCGGATGCGGCTCAGCGAGACGGGCGTGATGCCCAGGTAGGAGGCGATGAAATGCTGAGGAATTCTTCGAACCATCTCGGGGTGCTCGCGCGCCAACTCTTCGTAACGCTCGCGCGGGCTGTCTTTGATGCGCGATAGGAAAAGCCGAGCGTAGTTCTCCATTCGCGCAAGAACGATCTGCTGGAACAAGTCGCGCAGATTCGGGTAGAGCTCGTTGATTCGATCCCAGTCCTGGCGACCGATCACCGCGACCGTCGTCGCCTCGATGCTTTCCAGGGAAAACAGGCTGGGTCCGCCGCTCAGGAAACTCTCCATCGAGGAAACCGCTTGGCCTTCCAGGAGGAACTGGAACGTCACGTCTTTGCCGTCCTTGTTGAACCAAAGGCGCAAACATCCCTGCTTCACGAAGTACATCGAGCGGGCGACTTCACCTTCGCGCAGCAGGGACGTTCTGGCAGGGATCTCCAACACCTTGAAGAATCCCTTGCAGCGCTCCCACTTCGCACCGTCGGATTGCAACTCGCGCAGGATCTTGGACAGCATCGCGGCTCGTTGCCGGTCAGGATACACCACCCAAGACGCCAAACGATGACCTGGGCAAGATCTCGGAATCGGCGAGGTCTCGCCAGGCGGCGAGCGGGCGCAAGATCGTGCTTGGCCGGCGCATCGGGTTGGCCACTTTAGGTGCCACCGGTTTCGGGCGATGTACTGCACGGTGTAACCCAATGAAGTGGCTCGATGATATGAAGGTTGGCCGGCGCCTGATGGTTGCGTTTGGCGGCGTGGGATTGCTCATGGTGACTCTGGGGATCGGCGCGCTTTGGTCCCAGCAAGTCATGAGCGGGATGGCGAATCAGGCCCTGCTCGAACTGAACCAATCCACTCTCTCGGCCGAGTTCTCCTCCCAGGTGTCGGCCAGTCGCATGCTCTTGCCGACCATCATTATGTCCAAGGATAGCGAGAATAAAGCGGAGCAACTCGCTCAGCTGAAGGCCGCGCGTGAATCGTATCAAGCGACCCTCAAGAAACTGCGTGCCAGCGTCCGTCAGCCCGAAGGACTGTCCTTGGTCGATAAGGTCGTCGAACAGAGCTCGGATCTGCGCGACTTGAACGATCAGGTTCTCAAGCTGTCGCAAA
>CAZTTW010000130.1:0-8935 GCA_964616265.1 uncultured Myxococcales bacterium
AGGTCTTCGGCCGCTTGGCCGAACAAGCTTCCTCGTGGAAGCAGGGCTCGGTGCTCTCGGTAACCGGACGCTTGGGCGGGCGCGATTGGAACGGCAAGGTCTACGGAGACAATGTCGCAACCAGCGTCGAGATCGTGAGCGCCGGCGAAGACCAAGGCCCGCCCGAGCACGACGGTCCGCCCGTCACCGACGACGACGTTCCCTTCTAGTAGGATGGAAACCCTGAGAGGGTTTGTCTCTGCCCTCGGCACCTGCCACCCACCCTGCCTGGCCCCCGCGCTTCGCGCGGCCTCGCCAAACCTTCCCGCGCTCTGGCTTTGCCGAGCAAAGCTCGGCTTCACCAACGCGATGGGCGGCGCCTCGGCCGTTCTACATCTTCGCCAGGGTTTGGATCTCGCTGGCGGAAAGCGCGCGACCGTAGATCCGGAAGTCGTCGATGTTTCCGTCGAAGTAGGGATCGGCGGCAAATTGCGAGCGCCCGATGTAGTAGTTGAGCGGCGTGCCCAGATCGGCTGGCCGCAGGACGATATTCGGGTTGCTGCCGACGGAGCTGCCGTTGACGTAGAGGGTTGCGCCAGAATCGCCGAGGACGATGGCCACGTGCGACCAGGCCTTCACCGGCAGCTCGGCCTGGCCATCCATTTTCTGTTCTCCGCCCATGGAGCCTAGGGTGATGGCGAACCGAACCACACTGGTCAAGTTGTTGGTCGCGGCCAGGAACATATAAACGTTCGTGTCCTTGCCAAAGTCGAAAACCCGCTGCCAGTTCGCGCTTACGTTGACGTAAACCCAGCTCGCGATGGTCACATCGCAGGTGTCGGCGAGAAGGCCACTCGGTAGCGTCGCATAGCCATGGCTAGCGGCCACGAGGTCGAGCGCGCCGGTGCCCACTTTTCCGGCACCGAAGCTGTAGCCAGGCGTTCCGCCCGTGCCCGTGACGAGTGTCCCATTATTGCTGTTGCCCGACTGGTCCGTCAGCATCGGGCCCGACGTCTGATCGCAAGCGTAATACGCGATTAGGCCGGCGTTGATGCCAGTGCCAGCGTCCGAACCTGGGCGGCCGACGCACACGCTTCCGGCATCGATCGCTGGCGCCCCTCCGGTCCCGCTCCCGCCGGTGCCAGTTTGACCTCCGGAGCTAGTGCCGCCTGCTGCCGTGCCTCCGCTGCCGGAACCTCCGCTGCCGGAACCTCCGCTGCCGGTGCTATCTCCACGGCCACCAGCGCCTCCTCGTGAAGGACTACCGCCAGAGCCGCCGAGAGCGGGCCGGTCGCTATCAGCGTCCAACGGTGCGGCGTCGCGTCCGTCGATCCGAGCGTCGGCGTCCATGCCGGAGACGTCTGCGGGTGAATCGGGTCCTTGTTGGCTGACGTCGTCCTCGGCGTCCGGCTGGTTTGGCAAAGGCGCATCGCCCACGTTGCTGTCGAGTGCACCGCCGTCGTCGCGGTTACCGCCCGAGCTGCTGCCGCCGGTACCGACGACGGTCGTGCCACCCGTGCCAGCCTGCCACGGCGGCGATAGGTTCACACAATTGGGAAGAAGAAAGGCGATCGCCGTCGCCCCAAGCACAAAGCCTCGGGCCCTAGTGGATGCAGCTCTATGCTCGACAGCGCCGATAGCCGGCGTGCCCGACCATTTCCGTCCAGAGTTGCCGGAGCCAGCCGTATAGAATGGGGTCTTGTCTGTGCCGCCATTCATGGTGAATCGACGGGTACTCTACATGGGGTCGCCGATCAAAGGAAGTTCGCCTAACGGTGGCGTGCGCCTGCAGCAGGCTTCGTTGAACGACGCGCGGCCGTCGTGCCCGAGGCATTCTGCGCCCGTCGTTCTTGCGGTGAATTGTGCGCTAGCGCGAGGTAGTCGGCGTGACTACAGCAAATCCCATTCCGCGAGCGGGAACGATCGCCATTGCTTGCACGGCTTGGTTCCGTCAACCGTCGAGCCCGACGTGGTTTTCACGATGGTACCGGTGCAGGAGGGCGGAGCAACTGCCGTACCGGCGAACATTGAGGCCGTTCCCGTCAGCTTGAAACCACTTGGTGTGATGTCAGAGACGGTTCTTCGGTCGAGCGTTGTGACCATGGTCGAGTCGTTCGTAAGAATGACGGCGCCTGCAAAACCGGTGGGAAGGGATGTTCCTGGCTGGTCGGTAATCACCTGTAAATCCGAACCGTCTTGGGCAAGCAGACCGACTCGTCCGAGAAAGCTCGGTGGATTGTTGTCGAGTCGGTCCATCCAGAGGTAAGTAGGAGGAACGTCGGTCAATTCGAAAACCGTCCCGGTTGTGCCCTGGGGAGAGACGACCTGGGTGCCATTGACGTCTGAGCTCGACGATACGGCGATGTTCCTGAGCACGATACTGTCGCCAGCCTTTACCGCGGCACCGCCAACGCCGAGGAGGGGAGCCTTGGTCGTCAGGATCACCTTGGCATTCGCCGACGACGGGAACGAGACGGACGCGACCCCCACCTTACCCAAGCTAGAGGCCGTGCACGCGGTACTAGTCGGAGTCGCCACGATGCAAACGCGAATGGGGCGCGATACCTGCTTGTTGCCCATCTTGTCGGCGGCTTCTACGGCGACGCATGCCCAGCCATCCTTCAAGCTGTTGGAGGCATCGAATTGATTGCCAACGCAGTGGAGCCCATCGGTGAGCACGGGTGCGATGGTCCAAATCGACGGCAAAGACGCCGAATAACCGATGGTGTAGGTCAAGTTCGTGGTGACACAGAGCGGATCAGGGGCCTTCGGATCCGAACCGGAAGACAAGAGCCCCGTTTCGTGGGTGAAGTCTGCCGCTCCCTGCTTCGCCGTGAGCGGGACCAAGTCGATTAGCTGCGCCTCCTTCGAAGACTTCGGCGACACCGACGGAACCAAATCGGGGTTGATGTCGTCGCAAGTGCCGTCCGGAGGATCCGAGGTGTCCACGACGAGGGGCAGCGATGTGTCGTCGAGGATCAGCACATTCACAGCAGCCGGATCCACCGTCGAGATGGGGATGATATCGGGCGCGCCGGTAAGCGGGTAGTTGCCTTCGTCCTCGATGCGCGCACGGATATCAAACAGCTGATTTACGACGGAACCGTCGCTGATCGCATCGCCACCCACCGGATCAAGGGCCCGGCTGCATGTGCCGTCGGTCTTGACCAGACGGACGTTGGTCGGCGGGTCCAAATCGATAAGGGGCGGCGTATTGTCGAGCGAAACCAAGTAGCCGACCGAAGACTCATTCCCGAGCACGTCTTGGGCGCGGAAGGAAATACTTGGGTACAGGGCGTAGCTCGGTAGATTCGTCGTATCGAAAAGGTGGCGGTACACGCCATCCGTATCGAGCGGGAGATTCACCTCGAAGTGGATATCGCCGTGTGCGACCACGGCGACGACGGAAGATTTCATGACGCCCGCCGGATCGTCGACCTTGGCCTCGATGGTGATGATCTTCCCAATCATGCCGCCGGTGGCTGGCTTTGTACTGCTGATGGTCGGGCCATCGTTGTCGACGGTGAACTTGCACGTTGCCACCGCCGTGTTGCCGTTGCCGTTTTTCGCGGTGAGGGTCACGACTTGAGGACCGTCGAGCGGCGGGTTGTAACTGCCGAAATCGATGGTCGTCGAATACTGGGATCCGCTGACAGCGATCGCTTTGGCATCGATGGCGACCTGCCCGACCGAGAACGACACGTCCGTCAAGGCCGCCGACGTATCCACGACCATCGCGGTGACGACGACCGATCCCTTGACGTAGGCACCACCACTCGGCTGCAGGAAGGTAATCTTCGGTCCACCGTCGATGTAGATGCGAACGAGCGCCGTTCCGCTGGCTCCGCCCGCGGTTACTGCCGTGACCGACAAATCGTAGAAGTCGCCGGTCGTACTGCTGAGGTCGAACGGCGTGTCGGCGTAGACGTAGACCTTGCTGTCCGACTCCGGGAGGACGCTGTATTGAGTTTGGTTCAGCGTGATGGAGGGTCCGGCTTTGGTTCCTTCCTGGATGAGTGTGGCTTTTACGCTGGACAGGACGTCGAGCGTTGGGTCGCCACCTTGCGATTGCACCTCGATCTGGACGCTCGGCGCCAGCCGGGCGGATTGCGCGATGACCGGCGGATCCCCCGCGCCGCCATCGAGACCGAGCGTGGGCGCAGGACTGAGGATGGTCACGATGACCTTCGACGGTTGGGCAACATCAAGCCCCGATGTGTCGGCGATCAAAGGTATGTCCTTGATACCGTCCTGGCCTACGGAACCCGCTTCCGATAGCGGAACGTCCGGTGCGAGGATGATGCTGCGCTCGCTCGGGCCGCTGTCCTGCGGAACGACTCCCGACGGCAATACGGGATTCGAATTGGAACATGCCAGAAAACACGTCGCCCCGAGAATCGCGCACGTCGTACGCAACACCGATGCTCGCTTCATGTGCACTCCTTGTGGATGCGAATGTCCTTATCGTGCCGCGCCTTTGGCTCGTTTGGTCGGCTTGGCTACCGATGCATCGGCAGGATCCGTCCCGCGCTGAGCCTCGCCAGCGCGATCTGCCTCGTCGGCCAAGCTCTGCAGGGCCGACGGTTCGGGCGTGGCTTTGCCGGGCGGAAAATCTAGGACGACGAACTGCGTGCCGTCGGGACCGGCCTCGCTGTGAGGGACGGCCGAGGTCGACTCGCGCAGCGTAACCTTCACCTCGACGTCGCGTCCGCGCTGTTTCGCCGAAAAGCCTGCCACCGGCGTGGCGAAGAATCGTGTATCGACGCTGCGCCGATTGTTGGCCATGTGGATGCGGCAGCCGCGCAAAAGCACGGATACCGTGGACTTGCCGGACTTCTTGGCGGCGCCCTCTACGAGATCGAACTCGACCGAGCGCGTGGTCTGCAGGAATACCCGCGAGCCGGTTGGCGTCATCTGAAAGCCGCTCCACACCAAGTGCGGACCACCGAGTGGTGCTGCGGGCAGCGGATTCTTGGCAGAGCCGCCAGGCACGACGCCGTCGTACTTCGGCCCGGGGGAGGCACCGGGGACGGCTTGCATGCTTTGTTCAATCGGCGTGCTCGGCACCGCGGGTGGTGGGGCCGGCGTTTCGGCATAGCTCGCCCGAGCGCCGACGAGCGCCGCCGCGACGGTGCCGACCAGGTAGATGGATGCGCGCACGTGGATGGTCCCCCTCACCATCATAAGCCCCGTTTCGGGGTTTCGGCAAATGCCGCGTCAGGGCAACGGGTCGGAGGCCTCGGCAGTCGTGCCCTGCCCGAGCACGAGGGAGCGCGCCTCGCCTACCAGAAAGATCGAGCCTGCGATGACCACGAGTCCGCCTTCCGTTTCGCGTGCATTCGACCTCGCCCACGCGAGCGCCTCGGCCACGGGTTCGATGCACGCTACTTGTGGGGCGCCACCTCGCGTGCGCGCAATCAGCCTCGCAAGCTGCTCCGGATCGGTGGCGCGCTCGCTGTGCGAACGGGTGAGAACCACGCTGTCAAAGGCAGGCGCCAACACCGCAAGCATGCCGGCCGCGTTCTTGTCACGCACGATGGAGGTGACGAGCACGCGCCGAGGTGCCTCGGGAAGCGCCCTCGCCAGCGCCGTGGCCCCTTCGACGTTGTGGGCACAGTCGAGCAAGACGTCGTCGGCGATGCGTTCGAGGCGTCCCGGCCATCGGACCTCGACAAGACCGCGCCGAATCGTGGCGTCGTCGAGACAGCGGCCGATCGAAGATACAGCCTGTCGCGAGAGCGCCACCGCTAGCGCCGCGTTTGCGAGCTGATGCGGGCCCGGCAAAGCCGGCGGCAGCGGCGTGGTGGGATAGTCGATCACCGGGCGACGTACGAGGGCGCCCACCTGCCCGGCCACCTCGGCGACGCGCGCCTCGGCCTCCGGCGGCAGCGGCCCGAGGAAGAGCGGAACGCCCGGTTTTGCGATGCACGCCTTTTCGTAGGCGATGGCGGAGAGCGTGTTGCCGAGCAATGCCTCGTGGTCGAACGCGATGCTGGTGATCGCGCAGGCAACGGGATGACAAACGCTGGTGGCATCGAGTCGCCCTCCGAGTCCGGTCTCGAGCACCGCCACGTCGACATTTGCTTCGGCGAAGGCGAGAAAAGCCAAGACGGTTGCGACTTCGAAATAGGTCAGCGGCACCGCCGTCGCGGCCACGCGCGCGTCGAGCGCGGCGAGGTAGTCACCGTCGATTTCTTGGCCATCGATGCGGATGCGCTCGGTGAACCGGGTCAGGTGGGGCGACGTAAAGAGACCCGTCCGCAGGCCGGCGGCGCGCAAAATCGAATCGGCCATGGCTGCGCACGAGCCCTTGCCGTTCGTGCCCGCAATGTGCACGGCCGGCACGCGCGCCTGCGGTGCTCCCAAGCGTTCGAGCGCCAGGCGCACCCGATCCAATCCAAGCTCGACGCCGTGACGGCGAACCTCCTGAAGACGAGCCAAGAATCGGCGGTAGGGCTCGCCCGCCTGCCGCCCGGCCTGCGTTTGCATCGACAGCGCTAGTTCTGCCCCGCGCGAGGCTGTCCGGCAAACCAGCGCAGGCAAAGCCCGAGCGTCGGCTTGAGCTCTTTGCGCGGCACGATCATGTCGACGAAGCCGTGGCTCTGCAGGAATTCGGAGCGCTGGAAACCCGGCGGGAGGCTCTGGCGCATGGTGTTTTGGATGACGCGAGGTCCGGCAAAGCCGACCAGCGCCTTCGGCTCGGCGATGTGCAGGTCGCCGAGCATCGAGAAACTGGCGGCCACGCCCCCGGTCGTCGGGTGCAAAAGGACGGAGATGTACGGCACATGCGCCTCGCGCAGTCGGGCGATGGCCGCGCTGGTCTTGGCCATCTGCATGAGCGACAGGATGCCCTCCTGCATGCGCGCGCCGCCCGACGCCGCGAAGATCAGCGCGGGCACGCGCCGTTCGAGGGCACGCTCGAATACGCGCGTGATTTTTTCGCCGACGACGGAGCCCATGGAGCCGCCCATGAACTCGAAGACGAAGAAGCCGGTCTCGACGTCGATGCCCTCGATCTTGCCGGCCATGGCCAGCAGGGCTTCGGTCTCGCCGCTCGACTTGCGCGACGATTTCAGGCGATCCGCGTAGCGTTTCGAATCGCGAAAGCCTAGCGGGTCGATGCTTTCGATGCTGTGGTCGAACTCGACCGCGCTGCCTTCGTCCAGGATGCTCGCGATGCGGTCACGCGTCGCCATGGCGAAGTGGTGGTCGCAGGAAGGGCAAACGTCCAGGTTCTTGTGCAGCTCGGCGGTGAGCAACGCTTGGTTGCACCCGGGGCACTTGGTGAAAACGCCCGCTGGGATGCTGCGCTTTTCAATCTGGGGTTCTTCGTCTGCTTTTTTTCGTTTGTACCAGGCCATGGTGAGATCTGCGGAGGGCAGGGCGCCAATTTCGACTGCCCGGGCTTCCCTGTCAACCACCGTCCGCGTCGTGCTTGCATTGCGGAAGGCGCGGCGGGCGTGGGCTGGTAGCGGACGGCCGCCTTGGAGCGGCCTGACAATCCCTTGTTGACTACCTCTACCCCGTTCTCCCAGACTCACGGCGGCCTTCCGTGGATACGAACTACTTCGATGTCGTGGTGTACGGCTCCGAGCTGACCGGCGTGATTGCTGCCAGCTTGCTCGGGCGCCGAGGGTTGCGCGTGTTGCTTTGCGGGCACGACGTCGTTCCGCCCACCTTCGCGGCGGGACCGTACACCTTGGCGCGCGAGCCCGGAACGTTGCCACCGCCGGATTCCGAGCCGGTGGCGCGCATCCTGCGTGAGCTCGGTCATTCGCAGATTGTGCGTCGTCGCGCGCCGCAAGTGCAGCCCTCGCTGCAGTTCGTGCTGCCCAATCACCGCATCGAGTTCTCCGCCAGCGCGGACGCGGTGATGGCCGAGCTGGTGCGCGAGTTTCCCGAAGAGCACGCGACCATCGAGCCGATTCTGGCCCGGCTGCGAGCCACGAGCGCGATCTTGGATCCGCTGCTCGGCTCGGACATGACGTTGCCGCCGCAGGGATTTTGGGAGCGGCGGGATGTGAGTCGCGTGCAAGCCCAGCTTCCCCAGCCCGACGCCGATCTCTTGGCGCCGCTCGCGGCCGGGCATGCCATGCGCGCCAGCATCGCGGCGCTGGGCACGCTGGCCAGCGGATTTGCGCCGTCGGATCTCGGCAGCCTCGTGCAGGCACGCGCCTACGACGTGGCCCGCCGAGGTTTTCATCGCCTGTCCAGCGAAGCCGACCTGCGTAGTCTGTTTTTCGACAAGCTGAGCACGTTTTCGGGCGAGATTCGCGAAGGCGTGGTGCCGACGGAATTTGTCTGGCGGCGCGGGAACCTGAGCGGATTGCGCGTGCGCCCGCGGAACGAGACCATCGGCTTCGGCGCTCTCTTGTGGGCAGGCTCAGCGGCGTCGCTGGCTACCTTCGCGGGCAGCGAGGCGCCGCGGCGATTGCGCGAAATCGCGTCGTCCATTCGGCCGGCATGCTACCGCTACACGCTGTGCATGCTGGTACGCCCCGAGGCACTGCCCGAAGGCATGGGCCCGCGGGTGATCGTCATCAAGGATCCGGCCAAGCCGAATCTCGAAGAGAATGCCTTCAGCATTACCGTCGGGCCCCCACTGGCGCGCCAAGCGAACCACATTCCAATGTGGGTCGAGTGTCTGGTCACCTCCTCGGCGAGCGAAAGTCTTGGCTACCTTTCGGTGGTGCGGGCGCGGCTGCGCGAAGAGCTGGGACGGGTCATGCCGTTTTACGAGCGCCACATGGTCGTCGTAGCGTCACCGCACGATGGTCTGCCGCCCGAGCTCGGTCCTGCAGCGAAGAGCGACGAGGGTACCCGCGGACGCTTGCCGGGGGTGCCGCCGACGCCCATGCCGCCGTCCCTGAGCTGCGATATTCAGCGCATGCTCGGTCTCGGCGGGGCGCCTCACACCACCGGCCTCAAGAACGTGTACCTCACCAGCAACGAGAAC
>CAZTTW010000131.1:0-8912 GCA_964616265.1 uncultured Myxococcales bacterium
GAGCTCGAGGTTGATGTTGTCGCGCTCGGTCTGGCTGTTGGTATCTGAAGATGCTTGCACCGCCAGGTCGCGCATACGTTGCATCATCGTCTGAACCTCATCCAGACCGCCTTCCGCCGTCTGAATCATCGAAACGCCGTCCTGAGCGTTGCGCGAGGCCTGGTCGAGACCGCCGATTTGCGCCTGCAACTTCTCGCTGACCGCGAGGCCTGCGGCGTCGTCTGCGGCTCGGTTGATGCGGTAACCGGAGGACAAGCGCTCCATCGCGGTCCCGAGGGCATTGCTAGTGTTGCCCAAGTTTCTCTGCGCACTGATTGCACTTACGTTTGTTTGAACTGAAAGCATGACCCAACTCCTTTTTTTCGGTCGTCTGTGGGCGCCTAGCCCGTCTTCAATCAAGGCTACGGCACGACCAGTGCATTTCGATAAGAGGGGTCAATCGCCTTTCCGGGGTCCGTCGCAGCGTCACCACCGACGGAGATTGCTTGCAAACGCGCATACGACGACCATAGGAGCCCTGACCGGAGCAGCTTGCCTCCGTCGGGCTCTGCCTCGACAGCCGTTAGCTGAGTTTGTCCGCGAGGGACATCGACAGAGTCTTCGCCGCAGCAGTCAGGGTCGCATTCAATGCGTATTGAGCTGACGCCAGTCGCGTAGAGGAATCAATGACATCCGCATCGAGAAGCTTTCCAATCTTTACAGTCTCGTCGCTGACCGCGCTGCTGGCGGTGCTTACCGCGGACTGAAACGCATCCACGGACATACCCGCTTGAGTTCGCCCAGCAGCGATTTGACTTACGCACTGGTTGACGCTCGCGAGAGCGGTCCGGATTCCGGCGCCGTCATTTGCCTTCAAAGCCGTCGACAAATCCGTCAACGTCTTCATCAAGTCGGTGCCGCCGTTCGCCCCCTTGACGATGTTGTTCGCGTTGAGCGAAGCAGTCTGATAGAGGCCAGGAGCCACCTCTACGGTGCGAGTATTGTCATCGCCGACGTAGGTGCCGTCCGATTGAAATGGCGCCGTGTTGTCTTTGAAGCCGCCGAAAATGTAGCGCCCGCCGTAGGTCGTGTTCAAGAGCCCAACCGCCTGCTGAAAGAGACCATCTACTTCTACAGCGGCCGTCGCCCGATCGGTGGCGCCGTAACTGTCGTTACCGAACTGAGTCGCGATTGACATCGCACGATTGGTCAGGGTGGACAGCCCATCGAGCGCCGTATCGGCTGAGTTCAGCTCGTCGGCCGCGCGCTGCGCATCCTGGCCGACGGCCGCAAAGCGCGCCTTGTCCACCGTGTGAGTTACCGAAAGAGCCGCCGCCACGGGATCGTCGCCGGGGTGTTGCACCCGCGTGCCGCTGGCAACCTCGTTTTGGGCGACATCTAGGTTCTCGCGCGACGTAGCCGTTTGCGCGATACTGTTTTCAAAGATCATCTTCTCAGTAACACGCATGATGACCTCAAATGAGCTTCATGAGAGTGTCGAGCATGGCACTGGTCGTGGTAACTACCTTCGTCAGCGCATTGTAGGCGGTCTGTGCTGCCGTCAGATTGATCAGCTCGTCGTCGACAGAGACGCCCGACGCCGATTCACGAGCATTCGTCAAGTCGGTTAGAAGATTCTTGTCGAATTCGGCGGAGTCCTTGACGGTGGACACTGCGATACCGAAGTCCGACGTCAGCTTGGCCATGCTTGCTTGGGCAGTGAGGCCGGTCGACGGGAGAGCTGTGTTCTCGGTGGCGATCATGGCCTGCAGGTTGGTCGAATCGCCGGGTCCCGTCGTGGCGCTCCCAGCCGCGGCCAACAGGGATGGATTCGCCGCCAGACTGGAATCCACGGACAGGTTCTGGGCGGCCGATGACGGCCCACTCACAGAAGTGAAGAGATCATGGCCGCTGGTTCCGTCAAGTGCATAGCCCAGCTCGCTCTGTTGGTTGATGGTGGTCGACAAATCGTAGGCTAGATTGTCCAGGTTGGATTCCGCCTTCCCGAGCGTGTCATCCCGACTGGTCAGAAGGCCGCCAATCTGCCCGCCCACCTCGTTATTCTTAAGAGGCGTCGACGTGGTTCCGTCATTGGGCTTAAAGACAAGATCATAGTGATCGCCGTTGGTGGTATTCGCCTGAACGGTGAGCTTGGAGGCGACGATGCCGCTGACCAGGCAGGTTCCGTCGGGCAGGACAATGTTGACGCTGGAATGATCGTCTGGAACCGGGCGAGCGCCAATTGTCTGAGCCAATTGATCGATGTCGTTCTGTCGGACATCCAGTAAGTCGTTCGGAGTACGGCCTGAATTGACTGCCTGGTCGATGCGTTGATTGAGATCTGCGACGGCTGCTGTGAGCCCGTTGACTTTGTCGACGAGGGACGAAACATTCTGATCAATGGCTGAACGTGAGCTCGAGATCGAGTTCACCGTGGTGTTGAACGCCGTCGCCACGCTCTGGGCGCTATCGACCGCGGCCTGCCGCAGCCCGAGATCGCTGGGGTTCTGGTTCAAGTCGCGCAGGGCCGAGTAGAACGAGCCTAGTGCGTCGGTAATACCACCCTGACTTTGAGGATCGAGCGCCGTGACGGTCGACAGAGCATCCGCCTGCGCCGATGTGCTGGAGCTGTTGCCAAACGCCACATTGAGCTGACTTTCAACGAATTGGTCGCGGGTTTGGACTACGCCCTGCAAGGTAACGCCACGGCCGATGTACCCGTTGACACCGACCTCTTCCGCTGGAACGGTTTCGGTCGCAACGGCCTCCTGGCGCGCATATCCGGGCGTATTCGCGTTGGAGATATTGTGGCTGGTCGTCGCGACTTGAGCGCGATAGACGCCAAGGCTGGCGCCTGCGTTCATGATGATATTGACGAGATCCATATCAGGCCACCTGCCGCGCGGTGGAGGTGGCACCGTCGTCGGAGAGGCCACCGTGGCGATCGTAGACCCCCGTCCGCGGCGTGAGCGCGGACAGAAAGCCTCGCACACACCCCAAGGCACGCTTGGCCAGCACCTGATTGAACGAATCGATTTCCTGCAGGGCTTGCGCCGACGCCCGAAGCTCGGAGAGCCCTTGGGCCAATCGCTGGGCCGAGGAGATGTCGGAGGCGTTGAGGAGGTCGACAGTCACTCTCTCCACGCCGAGCACGCGCGCCGTGGCGCCGAGTGCCTCCGTCAAGGCCTCCTGCAGCTGCGCAAGCCGTACGTTGAGCTCGCCGCGCTGGCGGGCCCGCTCGAACAACCCCTGGACATCCAGCTTGCGAACCAGCACGCGTTGTTCGCGCGCCTTCACAAGCTCGGCCTGGAGCGCTTCGCGCATCCGGGTCGCAATGTCCAGAGCATGTTCGAGTGGGTCCATCAGCTATCCTCCGAAGATGGCGCTTAGGCGCGCATCTACTTCTGCGGCTTGCACGATTTTCTCTGCCAGTTGGCCGGCATCGGGTTGGTACCCGCCCTGGCGAATCGCGTTCTCGAGTTCCTGCAAACGTGCGTTGCGGTCGGCGCCCAAGTTGGCCTGCACCGCTTGCACAACAGCTTCGACTTGTTTCGCGCCATCCAGGCTGACCTTGTCGGTCTGCGTGCGAACCGCGCTTCGGTCTCCAGCTGCCTTCGACGGTGGTGAATCCGCTCCCTTTACCGTTGATTTGTCTTCAACCCTCATGGCTATCTCCAATGGTGGTTCTACCGTTTACTGCCAATCAGGACGTCGGCACGTTCCTGCCACCTATTAAGGGTTGATTGCGGATCTATCGGTTTTCCGTCCTTTCGAACCTCGAAATGCAGATGGGAACCTGTCGCGCGGCCCGTATGGCCCACCAGGGCAATCGGGTCGCCAGCGTCTACGTGCTGCCCTGGTTTGACGTTGAGAGCGGAAGCGTGGCCGTAAAGTGTAGAGATTCCGCGGCCATTGTCGATCTCGACCGCGTTTCCATAGCCGCCGCGGCGTCCTGCGGTGCGAACCACGCCGCTCGCTGCTGCGAGAATCGCGCTTCCCTCCTGCGCTGCGACGTCGATACCAGTGTGAAATTTTTGCGACCCATCAATGGGATCCGTGCGCTTACCGTAGCCGCTCGATACCTCCGGGACAGGGGCATCGGCGGCTGCTGGGCTCGGCTTGAGCGGGCTCGCGTGCCCATCGTGCAAAAAGCCGCTGGTCGGGCTGGCCTCGTCCGTCGCGCCGGCGGCATCATTCACGCCCGCCTTCTCGAAGGATCCCTCGACCAACTTGGCGATCCCGATGCCGCCTCCTTGAGCGACTGCATTGGCGAGCGCCTCACAAAACATCTCGCCGTAGATCTTGCCGCCCGCCTGGCTCATGCCCTTGAAGGCGCCGCTGTCCTGGATGAGCTGCTTGAGCAGAATGGATTCGAGGGTTCGCGCTCCATCCGACGCGTCACGAATCTGGCTTGTCACATGACCTCCAAATCTGCGTCGATGGCGCCCGCGGCTTTCATGGCTTGCAACACTGCCACCAGGTCGCGCGGGCCCACGCCGATCATGTTCAGCGCCTTGACCAGATCTTCCACGGTCGTGGTGGCAGGCAAGGCGACAGCGCGACCAGAAGCTTCTCGGGCTTCGATGTTCGCACTACGGCCCGTCACCGTTCGTCCACCCTGTGAAAGGGCGTTTGGCTGGGACACGAACGGCGTCTGCGACACTTGAATGGATAGTCCCCCGTGAGCCACGGCCACGGGGCGAATGCGTACGCCTTCGCCCGCCACGATGGTACCGGTACGCTCGCTCACCACGATGTGGGCGCGCTGGTCGGGATCCACTTCCAGAACCTCGATTTTGGCGAGCAGCGAGACGAGCTTGCCCTTCCATTCGTCGGCAGGCTTGATCTCGATCGCCGCCGGATCCAAGGCCTGAGCGGACGTGCCACCAAGGGCTTTGTTGATGGCGTCCGCGATGCGCAGGGCGGTCGTGAAATCGGGCCGGCGTAGACCAAGCACGAGCGGCCCCTTCTCGAGATTTGCCGATACCGAGCGCTCGATGCTGGCGCCACTCGGAACCGTTCCCGAGGTGGGCTGGTTCTTTTGCACCCGCGATCCGGACGACACGGTATCGAAACCACCCGCCTGGACCGGCCCTTGGGCGATGGCATAGACCTGCCCGTCCGGACCCGTCAACGGAGTCACGAGCAGCACGCCGCCGGCGAGCGAGCGCGCGTCGCCCATGGAACCGACATTCACGTCGACGCGCGTGCCGGGGCGAGCGTAGGTGGGCAGGCGCGCCGTCACCATGACGGCGGCCGTGTTCCGCACCATCACGGCCTTGGGGTCGATGCGAATACCGAGGCGGCCCAGCATGCCGGCGATGGACTGCGATGTGAAGGTGACCATCTGCGTGTCGCCGGTGCCGGCCAATCCCACGACCAGCCCGTAGCCGAAGAGCGCATTTTCGCGCACGCCTTGAATGTCCACCAATTCCTTCACGCGAACCGGCGCAGCCGACACCTGAGACGCTGCCAGCAGGATGATGGCCGCGATCGTGACGATGGTGTTTCGCTTGGTGGTAGGCATGATTAGAATGGCCACATCCAGCCGAGATAGCGGGACAGCCAGCCTTGCTTCTGGTTGTCGGTCAAATCCCCGCGCCCCACGAACTCGATCTGCGCGTCCGCAACCACCGAGCTCTTGATGCTGTTCAGCTGATCGATGTCGATGGGGCGAACCACGCCGGAGATGTAGAAATGGTGCTCTTCGGAATTCACCAAGATGGCGCGATGCCCTTCCACGAACAGGTTGCCGTTGGGCAAAACCTTTATCACCACGGCGGGAACCGTCGCCGTGAAGGACTCACTGCGATCCGAAGAGCCCGTGCTGGCCAACGCCGAGTTGGAGCTGCCTCCGATGTTCAGCCCGGAATCGGAGGAGCTGACTTTCAGCTTCTTGAGCAGTCCCAAGAACGCGTCGATCTTCGCCGCGCTCGAAGAGCTGCGAGAGAGATTGGTGTCCGCCGATCGGCTCGCGTTGGCAACTTCCTCGATGTTGATGACGACCAAGTCGTTGGCATGCAGCGCGCGCGCGTCGGTGAACAGCATCGACGCCGGACGACCGTCGCGCCACAGACTACCCGGCGACGACGGTTCGTCTTCGCCTTTGCCTTCCGAGGGCAATTTGTACTCGCGATGCTTCGGTGTGTATTCGCCAATATGGGCGGGACCGCAAGCCACCGCACCCCACCATAGCGCCACCCAAAGGCATCGGGAGGTCGTCCTTGAGGTCGTCCGGGAGGTCATCACGGCACCTCCACAATCAGACGGCCCACGTCGTCCATCCGTCCTTCGAGGTGTTTGCCCGAAGCCAGGACTGCACAAGCTTTGTTCTGGCCGCATGGGACTCTTCGCCCGTGGGCCTCGACTGCCAGCACGCCGGTCACGACCAGGATCTTGACGGGATCGCCGGCGACCACGGCGCTCTTGCCCACATCGGCGGCGCGAATCACGGTTCCGGAAGGAAGGCCGCGAACCGCGACGGCTCCGTCGGGGGGAACAAAGGGCATGCGCCCGGGCCTGACCTCTTGTTCAATTTGGGTGAACGAAGAATCCAGCGGTTCGCCCGCGCGCACGGCACGCGTGGTGACGGCTGTTTCTGCCCAGATTTCCAAATGGACCCAGCCCCAACCGGAACAGCCGCGCCCCGCGAACTTCACGGCCACGTGTCCAGAACCGTCGATGGCATGCGGCACACTTGCGTTTCGGATAGGGCAGTTTGCTGGCCCTGACCAGGAGATCGGCACGATGCGCGCGCCCGGAATCGCCAGCGCACGGGTTAGGGACTCGCTCACCTCGCTGGGCAGGAAATTCTGGGCCGAGGGAGCGAGCCCAGAAACAGCGTGGAGAGCGAGTAAAATGGCAACCATCGTTACGCCTGCCTAGTGAAGCTGGGTTAGCCTTTGCAGCATCTGATCGGCGGTTTGAATCGTTTTGGAATTCATCTCGTAGGCGCGTTGGGTGGTGATCATGTCGACCATCTCTTGAACCGCCTGCACGTTGGCGTTTTCGAGGTAGCCCTGACTGATCGAGCCCCCGCCGAGCTCGCCGGGCTTGACCACCACGGGATCTCCTGACGCAGCCGTGGCTCCAAAGAGGTTGTTCCCCAGCGACTCGAGGCCGCCCGGGTTAGTAAAGATCGCCAGCTGAAGGTTGCCGAGGGTCGTCGGATCGGTCTTTCCAGGCATCGTCGCCAGCACCGTCCCATCGCTACGGATGGTAATCGCGGTCGCATCCTGCGGAATCGTAATCGGGGGATCGACGATTTCACCCGTCTGAGTCACTAGGCGGCCGGTGGCATCCACGCGAAAGTTGCCCGCACGTGTGTAGCCAAAATCACCATTGGCCCGCTGAACGCGAAAGAAGCCACCGCCCTCGATGGCGAGGTCGAGAGGGTTTTGCGTGGAGGTCATATCACCTTGGGCGAAGGATCGCGTGGTCGCGGCGTTCCGAACCCCGAGACCGACTTGCAGTGGTTCCGGGCGACCGCCTCCTTGCGGGGTGGGCGCGGTAGCAGAACGAATGGTTTCCGAAAGCAGGTCTTCGAAATCGGCACGCGCCCGCTTGAAGCCGGTCGTGCTGCTGTTGGCGAGGTTGTTGGCGATCACGTCCAGCTTGGTTTGCTGGGCTTCCATTCCGGTAGCGGCAGTGTAGAGGGATCGAAGCATGTTGTTTCTCCGTTATCGAGCTATCGAACTAGGCCAACTTGCATCACGCGATCGTCGAGTTGCTTGTAGGCCTGGATGGCTTGCATCGCGAGCTCGTAGTTGCGTTGGGCACCGATCATTTGCACCGTCGATTCGAGCGGCGAGACGTTGCCCAGCTCCAGCTCGCCGACGCGGACGCTTCCGTCGGTGACCTGGCTCATCTGCGTCCCCGCCGAGGGCGTCATCAGCGACGAACCAACGCGGTCCATGGGGCCTTGACTGCTCCACAGCGACAGGTTCCCGACGACTTGAGTGCCGGCCTTCACCTCGCCGGTCGACTCGATCGATACATCGCTGCCCTCCGGAACGACGATGGGCTCTCCGGAAGCATCGAGCACCGGCAGTCCTGCAATTTTGAGCATACCGTCGGAGCCGGTCTCGATGTGCCCATTGCGCGTGTAGGCGACTTTGCCGCCCGGCATTTGCACGGCAAGCATCGCATCGCCGTCGGGGATGATGTCGGTGAGAGAGTCCGTGGTCTCGGTCGTGCCGGGACGCATGTCGATTGTCGTACCGACCACGCCCGACAGAACTTTGTCGGTAGGTCCGCCGGGCGGCAAGAACGAGCTGAACGCTGGTCGTTCGCCCTTGAATCCCGGCGATTCGATGTTGGCAAGGTTGTCGGCGATGGCATCGAGCTGTGCCGCTCGGCCAATCGCCGCTGACATGCCTACGTAGATTCCGTCTGCCACGTTGGTGTTCCTCGCCAAACGTACAAAGCAAGCCAGGTGCCAGCAATTGAGTCATATCCCTGGCGCGAACCATGACCGCGAAGCGCGGGCGTCAGCGCGTCCCCTTTAATAGGAACGCGCAGAGGTCGCAGGGACCGTGGCGCCAACCATGGTTCGTCATCGCGTCGGTCTGTAGTGAAATCTCGGCGCCGCACAGTCGCTGCAGGCGCAAGTTGCTCATGCGTGGAAATCTCTGCCGGGCAGTTCTTGCCGAGTTTCGTCGCGTGCCGCACGCGACGGTGCTCCTTCGACGGCACGCTTCCTGCTGTCACCCAAAATCGATCTTCAGATTTGTCCCGTACGTACCGAGGAGAAGATCGTGAGCAAGAAGAATCGGCTCGATACAGTCGTCTGGCTCCGAGAGACCGAAGAAGACCGCGCCCGGCAGGCCATGGCCGATGCCCAAAGGACGGTCGCCGCTGCGACGGATGCCTTGTCGGCGGCACGCGCGAAAGCTCGCGTCGATGAGCGCGCGAGCGCAAGCGCTGCGCATTGG
>CAZTTW010000132.1:0-8891 GCA_964616265.1 uncultured Myxococcales bacterium
TCCGGCACCACCCGCGTATTGCGCTCGACCGAGTATTGGTCTTGGCGGTGAAGCCAGAACCGAATCAGCGCTTCACGAGCAGCGGCCTGGCCCTGGCTCTGCAGCACGCGCCTGAGATCGAAGCCTTCGCTCGAAAAGAGGCAGCCGAAGATTCGTCCCTCGGCCGAGAGGCGCAATCGATTGCAATCGCCGCAAAACGGCTGGGTGACGCTGGCGATGAAGCCAATTTCCCCCGAGCCATCGGTGTAGCGGTAGCGCTCGGCCGTTTCTCCGCGATAGTCGGGAGTCATGGGTTCGAGCTCGGCATGGCGCCGTAGTCTTTCAAGAATCTCAGCGGCGCCTACGACTTGGCTTGGTTGCCAGTGGTTGAGGGTGCCGACGTCCATGTATTCGATGAAACGCAGAATGGTGTCGGTGCCGCGGAAGAAGTTGGCCATGGGCACGACTTCGTCGTCGTTGACGTCGCGGATCACCACCATGTTGATCTTGATAGGATGAAACCCGGCGCGCCGGGCGGCCTCGATTCCGGCCAAGACCTTGTCGAGTTGCTGGCCGCGACCGCTGATAGTGGCGAAGCGCTCGGCGCGAAGACTGTCGACGCTCACCGTGATGCGGTCGAGTCCGCTCTCCCGTAGCTCGGTCGCCAGCGGCGCCAGCAGGATGCCGTTGGTGATGAGCGCGATCTCGATGGACGGAGCTGCCTCGCGGATCATGCGGACGAGTTGCGCAAGCTGGGGCCGCAGCAGCGGCTCGCCCCCCGTCAGCTTCACCTTGCGCAGGCCGAGCCCGGCGGCGACTTTCACGAGAGCGGTGATCTCCTCGAAGGTCAGCAGTTTGTCGGTCGGCAGAAAGCGATGTCCGGCTCCGAAGAGATGCGCCGGCATGCAGTAGGTGCAGCGCAAGTTGCAGTGGTCGGTGAGGGAAATTCGCAGGTCGCGGAGGGCGCGGCCGCGAACGTCGACGATCGCGGGCTGGTCGGGGTTGCGCACGACGGGCAGGGACAGAAGAGAGCTCACGAAACTTTCTCCAACAGAATTTCACCCGAGTCTTGCTTGGCTGGCTTGCGCAGGAACGACGCAAGCTCGGGGCGGCAACTCCCGCAGCCGGTTCCGGCGCTGGTCGCCGCCATGAGCGTTTGCATCGTGCTCGCCCCGCTGGCGCACGCCTTCCGGATGGCACCTTCGTCGACCGACAAACAGCTGCACACGATCTTGCCTCCGCCGCGCGTGCTTGCCGCGGAGCCTCCGCGCAAGAGAGTCTGCCTTTGAGAGCCCAGCTCTTCACCGCTTCGGATCAGCTCGCGTAAACTGCCAAGCTCTCCAAGCTCGCCCACGAGAAGCGCGCCCACCAAGCGGTCGTTGTGGACGATGCACTTCTTGTACAGGCGTGCCGCGCGGTCGAGGAAGACGATTTCTTCGTATCTCAAGTCGTCGGCGGGCGGCCGGGCCAAGCCGAGACTGGCCAGCTTGAAGTCCGGCATTTTGAGGATGTTCTGTGCTACGGAGCCGGCGTAGACCGACTGGATATCGCCGGCCAGGAAAGCGGCAGCGGCGCGCGCTTGGTCTTCGGCGGCCGAGGTGGTTCCATAAAGATGGTTGTCGAATTCCGCTATCTCACCGAGCGCGAGGATATCCGGATCGCTCGATCGCATGGCTTCGTCGACCACCACGCCGCGATTGACCATCAGCCCGCAACTGCCTGCCAGCTCGACGTTCGGGACGGTGCCCATGGCATAGACGAGGGTGACGTCACGCAAGGCCTTGCCGGAGGCAAGCATGACCTCGTCGATCCACTCGTCGCCACTCCACATCACGACCTGGTCGAGAAAGTGGAGCTCGACACCGCGATCGAGGATTTCATCGCGCAAAATGGCGGCCGCGATCTCATCCAGTTGCTTGTTCATCAATTGAGCCGAACGTTGCACGATGTGCACGGGCAGCCCTTTTGCGCGCAGGGCCGTTCCAAGCTCGATGCCGACTAGCCCACCGCCGACGATGACCACGGCTCGGCCGGTTTCTGCCGAGGCAATGATGGCTTCCGCGTCGGCGTACGTGCGCAAGCCATGCAAGCCCCGCTGGTGCGTGGGCGTATCGCTCGGCCACACCGGTCGACTGCCGGTGGCCAAGACCAGGGTATCGTAGGCATGCCATTCGCCGGTCGAGTCGCGCACGCGCTTGTTCGATCGGTCGATGGTAACGATGCCTCGCCCGCAATGGATCTGCAGCTCGAGCGCGGCGGCTTCGTCCGCCTCGAGCATGCCGAGCGATTGCCAAGCGGCGTGCTGGGTGACGATCTCGGGCAAGCGGACGCGATCGTAGAACGGCAAGGTCTCTCGGCTGAAGACGACGAGCTCGTCGTGTGGATTGTCCTGCCGGTACGCGCGCACGAAGGCGAGTCCTGCGGCGCCCGCTCCCACGACGACGATCCGTCTTCTGGCAGGACGGTAGCGCTTGACCTCTACCGCCGCCAGCTTCAGATCCGGCTCTTTCGAGATGGGATCCCAGCGGGCATGGGTCAAGTTGTTGGCGCGGGCTTCCTGGCGGTCGAGGATGCGCCCCCAGTGCATGGGAAGGAAGGTCACGCCGGGCTTCAGATCGTTGCTGAGGCGCGCGCGTAGCCTGACTTCGCCACGCTCGCCCGTGACCACCACGAGATTGCCATCGGCGATGTCGCGACTGGCAGCATCGCGCGGGTGGATATCGAGGCGCGCCTGCGGCTCGTGACTGCGCAGCTTCGCGACCTTTCCCGACCGGGTCATGGTGTGCCACTGGTCGCGAATACGTCCGGTCGTCAGCATCAGCGGATGCGTGAAGCTTGTCGCCGTGGACGGGTTGTCGTCGGGAACGGCGTGGAGCTTTGCGCGGCCGCTGGCACGGAGAAATCGACCATCGGCGAAAAGACGAGGCGTCCCTGGATGGCCGCGATGGGGAACTGGCCACTGCAGCGTTCCTTCGGAGCGCAGGCGCTCGTGATCGAGGCCGCTGATGTCGATCGAGGTTCCCTTGGTGAGCGCCGCATGCTCGCGGTAAACGTCCGCCATCGACTGGTAATCGAACCAAGGTTGCCAGCCCATCTTGTGCGCGAAGCGAAGCAGGATTTCGCCGTCGGGCAGCGCCTGGCCCGGCGGCTCGCTCACCTTCGACAGGTAGGAAATCCGGCGCTCGGAATTGGTCATGGTTCCTTCTTTTTCCAGCCAACCCGCCGCCGGCAACACGATGTCCGCGTACTGCAAGGTGTCCGAGCGATTGGAGATATCTTGGACCACGACGAGCTCTGCCGAGCGAAGCGCGCGCTCGGCCTGCGCCAGATCCGGCCAACTGACCATGGGATTGGTGCACATGATCCACAGCGCCTTGAGGCGGCCGTCGCACAGAGCCTGCATCATCTCGCCCGCCGTCAATCCGGGAGAGGCGGGAACACTCGGCACGCGCCAAAACTTCGCGATCGCGGCTCGATGGTCGGGATTGTTCATGTCGCGGTGGGCGCTCATCAAATTCGCAAGCCCGCCCACTTCGCGCCCGCCCATGGCGTTGGGTTGGCCGGTCAGGCTGAACGGACCGTGGCCGGGCTTTCCGATTTTCCCGGTGAGCAGATGCAAATTGATGAGAGCGAGGTTTTTGTTCACCCCGACGACGCTTTGGTTGAGGCCCATTGCCCACAGCGATAGAAATCCCTGGGATTCGCCAATCCAGCGCGCAGCGGTGGCAATGTCCTTGGCTTCGATGCGACACGTGGCGGCGGCCTCGTCGAGCGTACGTGTGAAGGCGCGCTCGCGAAGCTCGGCGAAGCCTTCGGTGTGAGCGTCAATGAAATCGCGATCGATGGCGTTCGCCTCGATGAGTGCGCGAGCGATGGCATGGAAAAGCGTGATGTCCGTGCCCGGCTGGAGCTGCAGGTGAAGATCGGCCATGGCCGCACTCTGCGTGCGGCGAGGATCCACCACGATCATGCGCGCTCGCTTGGGTTCGCTCTGCAATCTCTCTTCGATGCGGCGAAAGAGGATCGGGTGGCACCACGCGGGGTTTGCGCCTGCGACGAGGAACAAGTCGGCAAGATCCGCATCTTCGTACGACCCGGGCACGCTGTCCTCGCCAAGCGCGAGCTTATAGCCGGCGACCGCCGAGCTCATGCACAGACGGGAATTCGTGTCGATGTTGTTGGTGCCGAGGAAGCCCTTCGCAATCTTGTTGGCGAGGTAGTACTCCTCGGTCAAGAACTGGCCCGAAACGTAAAGACCAACCGAGTCAGGCCCGTGCCGGTCGATGGCAGAGCGAAAGCCGGCCACGATGCGATCGAGGGCTTCGTCCCAGCTGGCTTGGCGGCGCGGCACGTCGCGGGTCTCGCGGACCTCGGGGTAGAGGAGGCGATCGGACTGGTCTTGGACCGTGTAAAGCAGCTGGCGACCTTTGGAACAAAGGTTGCCGCGGTTGACGGGGTGATTGGGATCGCCGGCTAGCGAAAGCGCTCCCAACCGATCTTTGCGGACGACGATTCCACAGCCCACGCCGCAGTAGCAGCAGGTGGTGGCGTGGGTGCTGCTTGGGGAAAACGACATGTTAACAGACCAAAGTTGTCCGGTTTCATGTGTCGACGAGGTTTCAAGCTAGTAATATCGTATATCGGACCGTGCAGGTCCTCTAGGTCCAGCTTCGGCGTGTCACATCAGGACAGCGCCCGTCGTGCACGCTTCCGCGGGTGCCGCCAGGATGGAAGAGTTGTCAGTTGCCGGTCACGACACCTGTCGCGAGATTGATGGACCACTGAGCCGAGTAGCTCAAAGTCCACGTCGTGCCGTCGAACTTGAGCGGCAGCCAGAGGTACGTCGAAAGGCTCAGGTTGTTGGAGTTCCATATGTCAGACGCGTAGATGTAGGTCGTCGTCTGGCTGCCCACGATCGGGATCACGTAGGTTGGCTGGGAGCTCCACGTCGAGTTGTTCTGGCCAAGCGGGGTGAAATTGTTGTTCCACGGCCCGGCAATCGTGCCCGTGGAGGTCAAATAGGCTGCCTCGTTGGGAGCCCAACCGGTCTGGGCCGAGCTGACGCCGTAGTACTTGCCATTGGCCTTCCAGAACGCGTAGGCCTCGCGGGTATCATTGGGCCAAATCTTCGTGGTGGTCTGAACACTCAGATAGTCGCTCGAGAGCAGGTAGACCTCCGTATCGTGAAAATTGCCCCCCGCGTTTCCGCCCGGCCCGCCGGTGGACACGAAGTAGGCAGTCCCATCCGGCTCCTGCCACAACGTGCAGTCGCGCGAGGTGTTGCCGCCCCCAGGCTGGAAATGTTTCTCGTACTTGTAGTTGCCATCCACCGTGGGGCTGGTGAAGACGATGGCCTCGGAGTCACAATAGCCGCCGCCACCTCCGGAGCATGATTCCATGTCCCAGTGCGCCCACATCACGTACATCTTCGTTGAAGCGTTGTAGAGGACCTTGGGCCGTTCGATGATCAAGTTGACGTTGTTCAGGACAGGATCCGTGCTTGTCGTGACGACCGTATTGCGATGCTCCCACGTGACGAGATCCTTCGAGGCGTAACAGCTGATAGCGTGGAAGTTGCCGGTACCGTTCGTGTTCTGAGTTTTGTCTTCGCCGAACCAGTACCACGTATCGCAGACCTTGAGTAACCCGCCCCCGTGAGCCTGAATATGCTTGCCCGTGGTGTCGTTCCAAGGGCCGGTGTTGTTGATGGTGACATTGGCATTCGCCGGCCCTCCGGCTGGACAACTGCTGTCGGTCGTTCCACCGGCTCCCGTGGCGCCGCCGGCCGCGCCTCCGGTGCCGCTTGTTCCAGCACCGCCTGCCGCGCTTGCGCCGCCTTTGCCCGTTTGTCCGCCCGCTGATGCGCCACCCGAGGCGTTGGCGCCACCCGAACCGGTCTGTCCGCCTGACCCGGTCTGCCCGCCCAAGCTGGTCGTGCCACCGAGGGGACTGCTGCTGACGCCACCCGATCCGGTACGGCCACCCGACGCGCTGGTGACACCTCCTGTCGCTTGCGTTCCACCCGAACCGCTGCTGCCGCCGGTCGTGCTTTGGCCGCCGACTCCCGTGGCTCCGCCCGAGGTGTTTGTCCCGCCGAGGCCCTTCGCACCACCACTTGTGGAAGCGCCCGTAGAGCTCGATGCCGAACAGCCGAAGAAACCAATCGTCGCGCCCGCCATCGCGCCAAGCAACGCGAACCGGAAATCAGACTTTGCAAGTCGCATGAACCAGCCTCCTCATGTTTCGCACCGGGACACCTGCTGAAGATAAACTGCCCCAACAGCTATTGTCGGGAGCTCGACTGAAGTGCGAAAGATTCGCGCGTCTTCGAGTTTCGCGCGGCAAGATGGAGCCGGTGCGCCGACCTAGAAGGCGTCGGGTCAGGTGCAGACATGTAACTTGCCCCTTACTCGGTGCGCAGCTAAAACATCGCGCGGCCTAGGGAGCGTTTCCAGACCTCGAGTCGCGAACCAAAAGCGCAACACGTGCGAGCAGCATCATCAATCGGGTCCTTGCCGATGGCCGGACTTCTCGTTGCCTCGGCCATCCTGTTGCCTGCGACGGCTTCGGCGCTTGATAAACAAGGCAGCGCGCACGAGGGAAAGCCCGATGTCAGCGAGCGCGGGTTCGACCTGTCCGGCAGCCTCCTGATAGGACCCGCGTTCTACAACCCGACCTACGCCGCTCGGCCCGACAACACCGGTCTTGCGCTGATGCGCTACGCGGGCCACGCCGATGTCGACCTGATCGGAAATTATTTGTCCCTGCCGCTCGACGTGAACTTGTTCAGCGATCGCACCGAGGGTGCGTCGCGCGCATTGCTTCCCACGGAGCTGGATGTGATCGCCGGCGTGACTTCCACGTTTGCCCTTGGGCCGGCCGCGATCGAGCTGGGGACGCGATTCGAGCACGACATGCCGGTCGACCGCGGCGGGTTCACTCAAACCTACGGCGATTTTCGTGCCCGCTGTCTGTACTCGCTTCGTCGATCGTTCGATCGCCTGGCGGAGATCCTTCACGATGGTGATGTTTCGGGCTTCCTGACGTTCGGTTGGTTTTTCGCAAACCCGACCTACGCCGCCCGGCCCGACAACACGGGCATCGCCCTGTTTCGCTACGCCGCGCGGACGGAAATCTCGGCTTATGCCGACGTCCTTTCGATCGGCCTCGAGGCCACGCTTTTCACGGATCGGCACGCCAACCCGGTTTCGCCGTCCGAGGTCGATCTCACGCCTGAGATCATCCTTCATCGGCCGCCTTTCGAGCTGCACGTCGCGTACGAAACTGACAGACCCCTCGATCGAAGCGGGTTGATTCAGCGGTTTGCGTACGTCGTCGTGGTCTGGAACCTGGCTCTGCATGGCCCGGCGAACCAGGCCCTGGAAACCCGCGGCGAGATTCTCTCGCCCTGAGGACGGGGATGGCTAGGCAATTCTTGCCTGGCGCTGCTTCGGTGGGCAAGAACTACCGGTTCCGGGCTGATGTCATGTTACTGAGGCTTTCCCGACTTAAAGACGGCGTGGCTTGCGTCGATGAAGAGTGCATGCTCCTCTTCCTGGGACTGTTAGGCTTCCTCTTATTGTTCAGTCTGCTCGCGCTTGTAAAGGTGAGCCGAAGCGCCCGTGATGGATTTGAAGACGAGGCTGGTTTCCACTATTGCGGAGACGTATTCGGTTCGACAGGCGCGTCGGGGAGAGCGTCCGAGACACAGTCCTCCCATGGTCGCGAGCGCACAGAGCACGAACAAGCAGCCTGATGATTCTGGTCCTTGAAAGCCATGCTGAGGAGTGCGCACTTCGCGGAAGTTAGGCACCGTAGCGCTCGGCCGCACGCGCCTTTGCCTTGGCGGCCTCCTCTACACGGTTCTTGGCTGGCGCGGTCGTCTCCAAGGAATGGAGGAGGCGGTTCGCGATATCCGTGATGGCGTCGACCGCCGCTTGGAAGGGGGCTTCGTTGGCCTTGGACGGCTTGGTGAAGCCGCTGATCTTGCGCACGAACTGCAACGAAGCTGCCTTCACCTCTTCGGGGGTAACGGGCGGATCGAAATTGAAGAGCGTTCTGATGTTTCTACACATTCACATCGACCTCGTCGGCTTTAGATGAAGTAGGCAGCGAGAGAGTTTCTTGGCCGAGGCTGCGATGCTTGGGTGGCGGATTTGCATTCCGCCTCTCGCGACACTGTGGAGTGATCGCGATCGCTGGCGCAGTGACGGACGACCGATATCGTCGTGGCCAAAGGCGTGATCTGGCGGCAGAATCGCCAGGTGACCAATTCTGCGATGAGCCCGGTTCGTGCGGCGGTTGCCGCCGTCGCACTTTTTTTCCCGGCAGCATGTGGATCGAACGCAGCGGATTCGCTGACGGAAGCAGATGCGGCACCAGACGCGTCGGAGCAAGCGAGCTCGGACACGGCTCCTGTCTGCTATCCGTTGTTCCACGCCTGCGGGAGCAACAGCGAGTGCTGTGCGCCCAATCGGTGCCTCAACATCACGGGCACACCCGAGTGCCAGCAAGAGGGACCGCAGCAAGCCGAGCCGGATGCCAGCGCCGGGACCTCGACCATCGTCGACGCGGGCGCGTGTCGCTGGCCCGCCAGCGTTGCTTCGAGCGGAGACGCCAGTCGCGTCGGCTGCTGGGCCAAGCCGACCTTCGACATCTGCACGGTGCCGAACGGCGGCTCGGTTAACGCGCAAGACGGCACGATTAGGGGTCCGGACGGGCAGCTGGTGACCGGCACCTGCCACGACGCTTGCTCGGTGTCCGAATACGCCCTGACCTGCACCGGCGACACGATGATGCCCTCTTCGATCCCCTCGCCGGATACGACGCTCGGCTGCACGGCTATCCCCGGTCCCACGCCGAGCAATGTGCTGTTCTACTGCTGTCCCTGTGAGTGACTTGGGAAATCGGTC
>CAZTTW010000133.1:0-8867 GCA_964616265.1 uncultured Myxococcales bacterium
GGGCGATGCGGAGCCGCGCGTATCGAGAGTAGTCCGCAACGATTCAGGCAGAGCGGCACGCACGATCGCCACAATTTGCTCAGGCTCATCCGCTAGAGCCTTGGCGATCCAGCTCGGATGCAAATCCTGGATCCCGCGCGGCAAGACCTCGGCGAAAGGGCCCTGCAAGTCGCCCCAGAACCGCCCCGCTCCATCCGAATTCTCCAATTCCTGCCAGAGCTTGGCGCAAACCGACCGACGCTCGGGCAGAAGGAACGAGAGTCCCGCCTCGCCCACCGCCAGCGCGCGCAACGCACAGACAATGCCGTAGGCCTCTTCGCCTTGCACGGGTTCGCCTTCAGTGTGGCTGCCCACCTGCGCAGCGTAGCGCAAGATGAACTAAGGCGCCTAGCACGACTTCGTGCTATGTCTCCCCGCCCGTTATGAGCAGTCCCACTGATTCGAGTAATCCCATGTCCGAGTCCCCACCACCTCGCCGCAATGAAGTGCGCAATATCGCCATCATCGCCCACGTCGATCACGGAAAGACGACGCTGGTGGATGGATTTCTTCGCCAAGCCGGCAGCTTCCGAACCGGCGAGGTCGTCGCCGATTGCGCGATGGACTCGAACGATCTCGAACGCGAACGCGGCATTACCATTTTGGCGAAGTTCACCGCCATTACCTGGAAAGGCATTCGCGTAAACATCGTCGATACTCCCGGCCACGCCGACTTCGGCGGCGAAGTCGAGCGGGTGCTCAAGATGGTCGACTCGGTTCTGCTGCTCGTGGACGCCTTCGAAGGCCCCATGCCGCAAACCCGCTTCGTCACGCGCAAGGCGCTGGCGCTGGGACTGCGGCCGATTCTCGTCGTGAACAAGATCGACCGCGTGGGCTGCGATCCCGACGGCGCGGTCAATGACACCTTCGATCTGTTCTGCGCGCTTGGTGCCAACGAAGAGCAGCTCGACTTCCCGGTCATCTATGCGTCCGGGCGCGAGGGCTACGCCATCAAGCATCTGACCGACGAGAAGACGGATCTCACGCCGCTGCTCGATTTGATCATCGACGCCGTGCCGCCGCCCATCGCCGATGTCGAAGGACCGCTGGCCATGCACGTTGCGACGCTCGACTACGACGACTACCTGGGCTACGTGGCCATCGGCCGCATGCAGTCGGGTCGGGTGCGCCAAGGCGATCGCGTGCTGTGCGTGCACCGCGATGGCGCGCGGGAAGATTTCCGCGTGGCCAAGATCCTCGGTTATCAGTCGCTCAAACGCTTCGAGCTCTCCGAGGCGGTGGCGGGCGACATCTGCGCCATCACCGGTATGCAAGATCTCACGGTCGGTGAGACCATCACCGAAGTAGCGCGCCCCATCGTCTTGCCGCTGCTCGAAATCGAAGAGCCGACGGTGAAGATGCAATTCATCTCCAACAACGGCCCGTTCGCAGGCAAAGAGGGCAAGTTCGTGACCTCGCGCAACCTGCGCGAGCGTTTGTTCAAAGAGCTGAAGTCGAACGTCGCTTTGCGCGTGCTCGAAACCGCGTCGCCCGACACCTACGAGGTCCTCGGCCGCGGCGAGCTGCATCTCTCGGTGCTCATCGAGACCATGCGCCGCGAAGGCTACGAGCTGATGGTCTCGCAGCCGCAGGTCATCTTCAAAGACGGGCCGAACGGCGAGAAGCTGGAGCCGTACGAGGATGTGGTCATCGACGTCGACGAGAACTACACGGGCGCCGTCATCGAAGAGCTGGGTCGTCGCGGCGGGCGAATGCAGGAAATGGGTCCCGAAGGCGAAGGGCGCATGCGGCTCGAATACGCCATGCCGGCGCGTGGTCTCATCGGCTACCGCTCGCAGTTCCTCACGGACACGCGAGGCACCGGCATCATGCACCACAACTACAGCCACTACGGCCCCTACGGCGGCGTCTTCAAGGGCCGGCCGAGCGGCGTGCTCATCGCGCAGGATCCAGGCACCACCAATACCTACGGCCTGTTCTATTTGCAGGAGCGCGGCGCGCTTTTCTTGGGGCCGACCGTACCCATCTATGGCGGTCAGATCGTCGGGCTGCACGCGCGCAACAACGACCTCATCGTCAATCCCTCGAAGGCGAAGAAGCTGACCAACATCCGCACCACCTCGGCGGACGAGAAGCTCTTTCTTACGCCGCCCATCGAGCTGACCCTCGAAGCGGCGCTCGAGCTCATCAACGAGGACGAGCTGGTCGAGGTCACGCCGAAGAGCATTCGTTTGCGCAAGCGCATCCTCGATCACAACGAGCGCAAGCGCGTGGAAAAGGCACGCGACCAAGGCAACGAGGCCTAGCAGGCGCCGTGAAAAAGCTGCTCGGCAGGGTCATCCTGGGGATCGCGGCTGGCGTCGCGATCTACGTTGGCTTTTCCGTGTGGGCCGACGCCCGCAGCGTGGGCCGCGCGCTGGCCGAGTTTCGGTGGTTGATTGCCCTCGGTGCCCTTGGCTTGGCATCGCTGAACTACCTCGTGCGTTTCGCCCGCTGGCACTATTACTTGAAAGTGCTCGGGCTGAGCGTGCCGCCCGGCCACAGCTTGCTGGTGTTTCTGGGCGGCTTTTCGCTGACCGTCACGCCGGGCAAGCTGGGCGAAGTCGTGAAGGCCTTTTTGCTGCGCGAATCCCATGGAATTCCCGCGACGCGCACCGCCCCTATCGTCATCGCCGAGCGATTCACCGATCTCGTCGGGCTTCTGCTGCTTGCCTGCGTGGGGATCTTCACCTTCAAAGCCGATCCGCGCTTCCTCATCGTGGGCGCCGGCCTCATCGGCTTTGGCCTCATCGTCGTGTCGGTCGCCTCCATCGCGAGGTTCTTCCTGCGCGTTGCCGCACGCGTGCCTTTGGTCAGCAAGATCACGCCCAAGCTCGCGGAAGCACACACGACGACTGCGGCGCTGCTGCGTCCGCGGCCACTCTTCCTCGGCGTTTTGCTATCCGTCGTCAGCTGGTTCTTCGAATGCACCGCTTTCTGGGCAATCGTGCACGGGTTCGCGGGCGCCTCCGTCAACCTGCAAGCCGCGACCTTCATCTATGCGTCCATGACCGTGGCCGGCGCGCTTTCGTTTCTCCCGGGCGGACTCGGCGTGACCGAAGCCGGCATGCTCGCCATGCTCGCCCAGTTGGGCTCCGGCTGCGGCCGTAGCGTGGCTGCGGCGGCGACGTTCGTCACTCGCCTCTGCACCCTGTGGTTTGCGGTGCTCGTCGGCGTCGTCGCCTTGCTCCTCTTCGCGAAGAAAACGCATATCACGGTCCAGATCCCCGAAAAAGCGCAGGGCTAGAAAGTCCGCCAGCGTAAGCGGCGATGCTGCCGGCTTATTACTCTCCACCAAGACCGTAATATTCATTACAGTCTCGGGTCGCACTTTTTGCGTACGAAATTCCCTAAAGGTCTCCGGGACTTCTGTCGAACCGTCTGTCACCTGTTCTTCTAAACTCACCATCTAGACAGACAAGGACGTGTCCCATGGCAGAAGAGCTACGCATCAACCTCTACAAGATCACGCGTGGTGCTTGCCGGAAGCTTCCCGGCCCGTGCCCTCATGCGATGTGCCGCTTAAACCTGACCGCTGAGCGTCGCGATAACCGCGGCGCCAAGCCGGCCGAGATGCATCTGCCCATCGTACACGAGGCGTGTGCCCTCGAGGCAGCGGAGCTGGGTGGTATGACGCTCGAAGAGATCGCCATTCGCCTGTCGCTCACGCGCGAACGCGTTCGTCAAATCGAGTTGGGTGCGCTCAAGAAGTTGTGGGCGCGGCTCAACGACCAGCCGGCGCATCAAAACGAGCAGCCCGCGGCGGCCCCTGCCCTTCGCCGAACGTCGCGAGTCGCGGCCTAACCAGCCAGGGGCTAGCGCAAACCGTCGGGCTGCAGGCCTACTGCCGCAGCTCGACGGAAATAGCCATCGCTACATTCGCAACCCAACTCTGGTTGGGCAGCTGCCCAGCCAGATTGACGACCAAGACGATCCGACGTTGTTCAGTCGAGCTTGGCTTAAGCAGCGAAAGAATATCGACCGGCTCGGCTAGCGGCACGAGAAAGGTCGGTCCGACTTGGCCATCTCCACGGCGCACGTAGTCCGCAATCTCGACTTGGCGAACTGTCTTAGTTTCTTGCGAGGTACTGCTCTTGAGCGGCACCAGGGCCGTGGCACGCAGTTCTCGGATAAACGAAAGATCCGAGACGCCGCTCTTGGCCGTGAGTGTGAGCTGATTCAGCTTCACGGAAACCAGGTTGCTTTGTGCCTCGAGGTTTTGGTTGGCGCCGAGCTGACTGCTGTCGAAGTTGAAGGTGAACGTCACCGAGGACAGGCCTGCCGCTGGCGGTACCGAGACATCCGGGCCAGTCACCGTCACGTTGTCGAATTTCGCATCGACAATGGGCGAGCAAGCGGCGGCACACGCAAGCAGCAAGAGTCCCAAGACGCGCGCGATCATTCGCATGTCATCCGCCGCCTCCGAACAAATACACGATCCCAGCCTTCGCGGACAACGTGAACGCACGAAACTCTCCGTCCTGCGTGAAGCTGAGGCTGGTGTTGGTCTTGCTGTCCACGACCACGGCCTTGGGCGCACGCACGGTTCCGATGAGGTAGGTCGCTCCACCATGCAGGTAAAGCGTGAATCCACCCACGACATAGTCGAAGCCCAGGTGCGCGTTCAAGTAGGTATATCCCAGCTCTTGCACGTACGGGTTCACCCACGCTGGCACACTGAAAAACGTGCGAATCACCGAGGTGGTCGGCGCGACGCTGCGACGCCCAACTTCGAAGCTGAACGATGGACCCCAGCCGAGCGGCACGAAGGCCAGCCCGCCCCGGTAGAGGCCGAGCAGCTCGGGCTCGCTCAGCGACGTGATGCCGAGCGCGGCATTGATCCGAAGCCAATCTACCGGCGAAAGAACAAGACCCAAGGTTAGCCCATCGGGCACGCCCACATCCGTGCCCAAGCCGAGGTAGTGCCGCCCGGGCCTGCTGGGCCGAATCGCCTGCGCGGCCGCCACTCCTGCGGGCTCACCCGAAGACCGAACCGATGGCGGAGCAGGCACCAAGGCAGGCGCCGGAGCAGCCACCGACAATGGCGGCGTCGCCCTCGCTGGGTACGCTGGCGTGGGCGGCACCGGAGGAGCGGAAAGCTTCGGTGCGATCGGCGCGGGAGACGCAGGCGCCGCTGCCGCCGCCGGAGACTCGGCCGATCGCCGAATCGGCGTATAGGTCACCGGCCCGACAGCCACGGATGGAGTCGGCTGCCCGGCGGTGAAAACGGCCGCGGGGACATCCGCCGCATAGCCATCCGCAACCAGCACGCAAGACACGAGACCAGCGAGCACACCGCGCGCAAGCCATCGTCCCTTAAGCTGTGCCATGCCTTCAGCATAACACTGAGCGTGCCAGCCCGTGGCCCGGGCACCGTCCACGTTTACGGTTCAGTGAGAAGCCGCACAGTGCTACTTCGGCATGGTACAGCTTCGTACGCCGGCGGACGGCAGATAGCATTCGACGACGTAGTCACGAATCATGCGGTCGGTATTGAAGCGCCAACCGAGGGTGCGAATGGCGCGCTTGATATACGCCACCCAACCATGCGGCACCCCCTGCTCGTCCTGATTGTAGTAAAGCGGCACGACCTCGCTTTCGAGCACGCTGTACAGCGACTGCGCGTCTCGGTGATCTTGCTCGGCCACATCGACGTGGCAGACCCCGTTGCCAATCGCGAAGCCATTGAGCCCGTCATACGCCTCGGCCCACCAGCCGTCGAGAACCGAAAGATTGAGCCCGCCATTGAGGAGCACCTTCTCGCCGCTGGTGCCGCTCGCTTCTTGCGGCCGGCGCGGCGTATTCAGCCACACGTCGACGCCCTGAACCAGATGCCGAGCAATGTTGATGTCGTAGTCCTCGACGAACACGATGCGCGAGCGCAGCTCGGGCGTCAGGCTCGCCTGCACGACCGCCTTGAGGACATCCTGTCCCGGGTGATCCGCCGGGTGCGCCTTGCCAGCGAACACGATTTGCACGGGGCGATCGTGGTTGCACACGATGCGCTTGAGCCGCTCCACGTCCGTGAATAGGAGGTTTGCTCGCTTGTACGTGGCAAAGCGGCGCGCGAAGCCGATGGTCAGCGCATCCGGGTCGAGGGCCGTCGCGGCCGCGCGGACGAGCTCGTCGCTGTAGTCGTTCATCTTGCGCTGACTTGCGACTTCCCGCCGGACGAAGTTGACGAGGTTGGCGCGCAGCACGCGATGGGTTTCCCACAGCTCGGCGTCGGGAATATTCTCGACGCGGGCCCACATGGCAGGGTCGGTGAGATTGTCGGCCCAGGTGGGACCGATACGCCGGGTGTAAAGCTCCTGCATGGCCGGCGCGAGCCAGGTTCGCGCGTGAACGCCGTTGGTAATATGACCGACCGGGACCTCGTCTTCCCGGTGGTGCGGCCACAAAGCCTGCCAGGCCCGGCGGGTCACACGGCCGTGCAGGCACGAGACGGCATTCGCGTAGCGCGACATTTTGAAGGCCAGTACCGTCATGCACAACGCTTCCTGGTCGTCCTCGGGACGCACGCGCCCAAGCGCCAAGAAGTCCTTGCGCGACAGCCGCAGGGACAAGCGGAGCGGCTCCAGGTACTCATCGACGAGATCCGGCGCAAAGCGATCGTGTCCGGCATCGACCGGCGTGTGCGTAGTGAAGACCGTCGACTGCGCCACATCCTGGGCGACGTCGGCAAAGGAGCCGCCGGTTTCGATCATCCGCAGGCGCGCAAACTCGAGCGTCGCGAAGGCACTGTGGCCCTCGTTGAGGTGAAGGCCGCTCCAGTCGAAGCCACAGGCCCGCAAGGCGCGGATGCCGCCCACGCCCAGTAGCAGCTCCTGGCGAATGCGCACGCGCTGGTCGCCGAAGTAAAGGCGCGCCGCCAGCGCGCGGTTTTCGGCGCTGTTTCCGTCGACATCGGTGTCGAGCAGAAGAAGCTGATTGCGGCCAACGTTCACCTGCCAGATCTGGGCAAGCAAACGTTCATGGCCAAGTGGGACGTCGATGACGAGCGGCTTGCCGTCCGGCCCCACCCGCAGCGTGGTCGCCAGGTACTCGATGGGCGCGCCCACGTACTCCGCGTGTTGCTGCCCTTCCCTATCGATGTGCTGGCGAAAATAGGATTCGCGATAGAAAAGCCCCACTGCGACCAAGGCCAGCCCGAGATCCGACGCCGTCTTCAGATGGTCGCCAGCCAGCACACCGAGACCGCCGCTGTAGATGGGCAGCGACTCGTGAATACCAAATTCCGCGGAAAAATAGGCGACCGGACGCACCCGCAATGGCGCCGCGTGGGTTTCGGCCCAGGTCGGTGCCGTGGGCGAAACATAGGCACGAAACTCGCGGTACCCACGGTCGATGCGCGCGCGAAGAGCCGCATCGGCCGCAAGCTCCTCGAGCCTTTCGCGCGACAGGCGTTTCACCACCATCAACGGGTTGTGCCTCGAAGCGCGGAAGGCTTCGCGATCGATATCGCGAAACAGTTTGATCACGGATGGGTTCCAGGCCCACCACATGTTCATCGAGAGCTCATAGAGCTGCTGCGCGACTTTTTCGGCGGGTGTCATCGCGAAAAGAGTGTTGCACAAAGAGCGCCGGGAACCAATTCGAGGATATAATGCCGGCGAAAAAGACCATGGACGAACCACGTTTACTCGCTTTCATCATGGCTGGTGGCAAAGGGGAAAGGCTTTTCCCGCTCACGCGTGACCGTGCCAAGCCGGCTGTTCCGTTCGGCGGACGTTATCGGATCATCGACTTCGTGCTCTCGAACATGCACAACTCGGGTATCCGCGCCATCTACGTTCTGACCCAGTACAAGGCACAGTCGCTGGTCGAGCACGTCCAGCACGTGTGGGGCACGCGAAGTACGCACGCCGACTTCGTCACCATCGTGCCCGCACAGATGCGCATGGGCGAAAGCTGGTACCGTGGCACCGCCGACTCGATTCATCAGAACTTTCACCTCGTCGAGGATTTCCGTCCTGACGTAGTGGTCGTGTTCGGCGCCGACCACGTCTACAAGATGAACGTGCGGCAAATGGTGGACTTCCACATCGCCAAGTCGGCGCTGGCGACTATTGCCTGCCTGCCGGTGCCGATCAGCGAGGCGTCCCAGTTCGGCATCGTCGAGACCGACGCCGAAGGCCGCGTGATCGGTTTCCAGGAAAAACCTACCAGCAACGTGGTCTCGATTCCCGGCAATCCCGCCATGGCGCTCGCGTCGATGGGCAACTACACGTTCGCGCCGCTACCGCTGCACGACACGCTCGAGTCCGATTCTCAACAAGACACGCACCACGACTTCGGCAAAAACATTCTGCCCTCGCTGCTCAAGACCGGACGCGTGTTCTGCTACGACTTTTCCACCAACCGTATCCCGGGCGTAACCGAAAAAGGCGAGCTGGCGTACTGGCGAGACGTAGGAACCATCGAGGCCTACTACGAAGCCAACCTGGATCTGAAGAACGTCCAGCCGCACTTCAACCTTTACAACTGGGAATGGCCCATCGTCAGCGTGAACCATCCCGATCCGCCGTCGAAGCTGGTCTTCGATGACGAACGCCGCCGCGGCCTGCTCGTCCAATCGATCATGTCCAGCGGCTGCGTGATCGCCGGAGGCTTCGTCAAAGACAGCGTGCTTGGTCGCAATGTTTGGGTCGACGAAGGCGCCGAAGTTCGCGATTCCATCCTTTTCGACAACGTCCACGTCGGCAAAGGCGCGCGCATTCAGCGCGCCATCATCGACAAGAACGTGCGCGTGGCCCCCGGCGACCACATCGGTCACGACCTGGCGCGGGACGCGGTTCGCCACCACGTCAGCCAAGGCGGCATCACCG
>CAZTTW010000134.1:0-8850 GCA_964616265.1 uncultured Myxococcales bacterium
GGGGCCGTCTTCGTCACGGGCGGCGAGCACGTGACCATCTCGAACGGCTTCTTCGACCAGGTCGGCGGAGCCGGGGTCTTTGTCAATGGCTACAACGACACTGTCTCTATCACCGGGAATCTCTTTATCGGCACAGGCTCGAGCGCCATTTTGTTCATGGGGAACAACAACGCCGTCCGGAACCCGATCTTCGGCTACGGCGGCGGGGTCGCCGTCAACCAATTGGATATGACACCTGGCCCACAGACCAACGACTATCCAAGCAACTGCAGCGCGACTGAGAATCTGATTCACGACATTGGCGACCCCGAATTGCAGGTGGCGGGCGTCGGCATCGACATGGCCGCCAACATCACCGTCAGCCACAACAGCATCTACAACATGCCCCGCGCGGGTATCAACGTCGGAGACGGATGCTGGGGCGGCCACATGATCTCGTACAACGACGTGTTCGCCACCGTGCTCTTCACCGGGGATCACGGCGCGTACAACAGCTGGGGGCGCGACCGCTACTGGGACACTAGCACCGGCGCCCTCGAGTCGCGGGTCGGCAATCCCCCGAACAGTCTTCCGCTCCTCGACGTCGTCAAGCCCATCACGCTCACGCACAATCGCTGGCGCTGCGACCAGGGCTGGGACGTCGATCTCGACGACGGCTCGACCAACTACGTAATCACCAACAACGTCTTCTTGTCGGGCGGCCTCAAGTGGCGCGAGGGCTATTACCGTACGGGCGACAACAACGTGCTCGTGCAACAGAGAACCACCCCGTGCGCGCCGAACGCGGCGGTGGAAGACGTGTCCGGGTGTTTGAGCATCCACGTGTGGCCCAAGGGCAGTGGCGACGTGTTCACTCACAATATCTTCTGGGGCCTCGCGCCCGACAGCCCCGACGGCTACGGCAAGGAAATCGACTACAACCTGTTCCAAAGCGCTTCGCAGCTATCCACCGCCCAGAACACCTACCACACGGATTCGCATTCGGCGTCGGGCAATCCCAACTTCGTCGACCCGACCAACGGCAACTTCCAACTCGGAACCAGCTCCCCCGCCACGGCGCTCGGCATCGTGAGCTTGACAGCACCCACGACCGAACAGTACGGCGTGACGATCCCGCAACTGCGTGCGCAGGCGGCCACGCCTCCGTTCGGCAATGTCGGGCTGAAGCCCGTTACGACGGACGCGGGGGTCCGTGACTGCACCACGCAGACAACCTGGCGTGGCGCAACCATCGCCAACCTTTGTCCGGGCAATCTCTCGGTGGTTGGCCTCGGCTACCCGGTAGGCGTTTTCATCCCAACCGTCCCGGCGGGCAGTCAGGCTGCCACCGACGGCTTCGCCGCGCTCGACGTGATCTTGCAATTTGACGGTCAAAACGTGGCCACAATCGACGATCTGAATCGCCTCTACGCTGCCAGCACCGCCGGGCAAAAGATAACTCTCGGAATGTACCGCCAGCAGCAGAACAGCACGCTGACGATCACGCGGTAGGAACGCCTTACCCGACCTGCTCTGGCCGTGTTTGGGGAAAGCTCTCCCCGGCGAATCGCTGTGCCCCGCGCTGCCGTCCTTCCGTACCCTGAAGGGACAGTGTGAATCCTTTCGGAGCAACGGCAATCCTAAGGTGAGCCAATGTCATCAACGGACGTGCCCGCAGCCTAGTCTGACCGGAGATCGGGCATGGATGAGTCTCGATCAGACGGGCCACCCGGGCCAAAATCGGACGAAGCCGGGGGACAATCCTCGTCGACGCCGGGGACGGAAGCGGCGGCGGAGAACGAGGCCGCAGAAGCTGCGCCTCCGTCCGAACCGGTGCCAGGAGCTGCAGCGAAGGCGTCCTCCGTTGCGGCGAGGATCAAGGTTTGGGCGGATGCCACGACCGCCTTGCTCAAGGCGCTTCTGATGATAGCCGCGATAGTGGTGGTCGCGGTGGTGATCGCTTCGGTCATCCGCCACGACGACTCCAAACGTCAGATCTCCCTCCAGGTCGAGCCAGATACCGAAAAGACATTGAGTGCGCTCGGATCCGATCTCGATCTGCGTCAGGTGTTCGCCGATGCGCTCAACGAACGTCTGCGCGGAGTGAAGAAAATCGTCCAGGTGCAAGGACTGGACAAAGTGATTGGCCTGGGCCAGGCGGAGACCATTTCGCTCAAGCCCTTGGGCCTCGACATGTCGACCAGCGAAATCGCCCGCTTGCTACGCGAAATCAAGGGTTCTCCGGCTCCGCTGGTGGTCCGGATGGGCCTTCTATGCACGCCGCGCCCCTGCACCGACCCGGGTGCCAGCGAGGGGATCTTGGTGGTCGGCTTCTCGGGGCTCCACGGCACCAGTCGAGCTTCCTATTCGGTGCCCCTGACGAATCCAGCCTTTCGGCGCAGCCTGCGCCAGGCCATGCAGCGGGCTGCCGATCGACTGCTCGATGTCGAAGAGCCTCTGGTAGCGAGCATCTTCTATTTGAATCGCCAGGATGTTCTCTTCGACGAACGATTGGACAACTTGGCCCGCGCAGAAAGCGCCGCCCTGCGCTCGCGCGATACCAGGGAAAGCTGCACGACAGATCTGGTGGTGGGCGCGAGTCTCATCGCCCGCGGCAGGTGGAACGATGGCATCGAGGCCGAAAAGCGCGCCGCGCGTAGCTCGGACCCGACCTGCCAGGTTCACGGGTGGACGAACATCGTGTTCCTGCTTCAGCCGTATCAGCTGTGCAATCCATCGCGAGATGTTCGCGACTTTGCCTATGAGCAAATGCGACAAGCGGTGGCGGCGCTTCCCAGCATCGATCGCGGTAACGTGAGCGACCTGGTGTACAACCGGATTCCCACCTCGCGATTGGCGCTGGAGATCGCGGATGCTCTTCGCCAAACTGACGACGAAGCGGTTCGGCAATCCCTGTGCGAGGGCAACGCGACGGTGTCGCCGCCCGTTCGTACCTCGCTTGCCGAGAGCTTGCCGGGGATTCTCAAGCACATCCAGGAGCTCCTGCCCGCCAGTGGGCGACTGCAAAGCGAGGAGCACGTCCTGCTCGAGCTCTACCGACGTCTGCTCGTAGCGAGTGTGCCCAGGGAGGACGGAGGACGCCACCTGGCCATTGGCGTCGACTTGGCGAAGGCCATCGACGCCTATCTGCTTACCGATCGCCACCCGCGCCTGCTGTTCCTGATTCAGGGCAATCTGGCGATGGACATGGCGCGAGCAGCCCACACCGCAGTGACGATGAGGTCTGCGGAGAAGTCAGCGGCGTCGCAGTTGATGGGGGGCGCGAGCGAGCCGGCGGTGATGTTTCAGCAAACGATCGCCGACAACTTGGGAGCTGCCCAAGTCGCATTCGCAAACGCCGTCGCGAACGAATCCGAAGGCGAGCTTCTCGAGCCTTCGCCAAACATCCAACCGCTCACCTGGTCGGGCGATGCCTTGCTCTTGGCCGGTGATATTCAGGGCGCGACACGCGCCTATATGCGGGCCGTGGACGCCTTCATCGATGACGACGAGGACGCGAGTGAATTGATTCCCTTCGCCGAGGCTGTCGGGCGTTGGGCGATCTTGAGCAAGGCGAGAGGCGCCTGCAAGTCGGGCGCAGTGCCCGATGTCTCGTGGGAGGAACGCTGGGCGCACCTGGGTGGCGGCGCGCACGACGTGTGCGCTTTCGATCGCCCCGACCGGCTCACCAACATTCCGGCTCTGATCGGCCCTATCGTTGCCGATCTTCTCGACCGCTGCCTGCGCAAGGTCGACGGGACATCGGACTGGCAAGCCGATCAGGATCGGCGGTTTGCACTGGTCGATTGTTTGAACGATCGGTCCGAGCCGGTGCGCGGAATCCGCGAGCCCTTGCTGCAATCGGCAGCCACGAACTCAGCGATCGAACGTGCGCTGAGCCAGCGCCGTGCGGCTACTCCTTGAACGATGGACGTTAGCTTGCGGAGGCGCCGGGTACTGCCGACGGCTTGACGCGATAGTTTTTTTGCCAATCTAGTTGGCTTCGCGTCGCAGCGGCATTCGTCGTCTGTAGCAATAGCAGGGCCGCTCTTGATTGCTGTCTGCCGTCTCCTGACGGTGGAACGTAGCCTGTTGGGGCACAGCCATCCAAGCCGCAGCCTCTGGACGCCGCGCCTTGCCCTCGGTGCCTCGGGTCTCGCCTGCGCGAAGCAAACTCAGTGAAGCGAGAAAGCCGTTTGTTCCTCTCCCTGGAAGGCATTCCGGTCGACGACCTTCCGTTACCGGCGAGAACGTCCCGCGCAAGCCCGCCAAAGCCGAGCGCCGCTTTCTACGAGCCGACTCTCGTTCTGAGATTCTTTTTTGTTGTCGGCATTCGTGAATAATTTCACGAATGTGCCGATTCTCGCTTGACGACCTCGCGCGATCTCTGTACATATCGACCATCCGTTATCGATAAATATTGGTCGATATGGACAGTTGTAGGAAAGCCCATGAATCTCGAAAAGCCGCTCGTTCATGCCCCGGTCCCGACGTTGCGCCGCTTGCCGACCTACCACCATTACCTCCTGCGTTTGCGCGAGCAGGGACAGCCGTTCGTCTCGTGCACGCTCATTGCCGAGGATCTCAAGCTCTATCCCACGCAGGTCCGCAAAGATCTCGCTGTTACTGGCATCGTGGGCAAACCCAAAGTCGGCTACAGCGTCGACGAGCTGCTTGAGTCCATCGAATCGTTCTTGAGCTGGAACGATCACCACAGCGCTTTTCTCGTCGGCGTCGGCGGGCTGGGCTCGGCGCTGATCGGTTATCCCGGCTTCGAGCGCTACGGCTTCGACATCGTGGCGGGCTTCGACATCGACGCCAAGAAAGTCGGCACCGCGATTCACGGCAAGAGGATCTTAGACATCGACAAGCTGCCCAGTCTCGCCGCGCGCATGCACGTCCACCTGGGCATCATCGCGGTGCCGGCATCCGCGGCTCAGGTCATTGCCGACGTCATGGTCCGCGGAGGGATCCGCGCGATCTGGAATTTTGCGCCCATCGGCCTGAAGGTCCCCGAGGGCGTCGTCGTTCACAACGAAGATCTCGCTGCATCGCTAGCGGTGTTTCTGCAAAAGCACGCGCTGGTGGTCGGCGAGGAGCAATCCGGAGGAGTCCCGCGCCATGTTGCAAGAGCAGCCCGAAGAACCTAGTCGTCAGCTTTCGTCTCCGTCTTCTTCTCCCGCATCCCCTAGTCGAAAATTCCAGAAGGTCTGCGAGATTCTCGCCAAGCACGAGCACCGAGCGTCGCGCTTGATTCCGATTCTGCAAGCGGTACAGGACGAATACCGCTACTTGCCGGAAGAGGTAATGACGTACCTGGCGACGTCGCTCCACATTCCGCCGGCCGAGGTCTATGGCGTGGCCACGTTCTACGCGCACTTCGCACTGGCCCCGAAAGGCAAGTACGTGCTGCGCTTGTGCGACGGAACTGCTTGCCACGTGAAGCAGTCGATTCCGATTCTGGAAGCTCTTCGCGAAAAGCTGCGCGTGAGCGAAGCGCGGCCGACCACGGAGGATTTGCTCTTCACCGTCGAGACGGTTTCGTGCCTTGGCGCCTGTGGCCTGGCGCCGGTGTTGGTGGTCAACGAACAAGTGCACGGCCAGGTCACGCCCGAAGCAGCGTGCGCCATCGTCGACGTGATCGTGGCCAAGGAGACTGCCCAATGAGCCTTGCAGGAACCATCACCGGAGCAGCTCTGGCCACCGCGGCCAAGGCGTATCACACCGCCGCGGCGGGCGCCGAGCGACGCCTGATCATCTGTGCCGGCACAGGTTGCGTGGCAGGCGGCGCTCTCGACGTGTACGGCGAATTCGTGCGCGCCATCGAGGCCGCCGGAATCGACGTCGTCACCGAGCTGCGGCCCGAGGCGCCGCCGTTGCCCGGTTTTGTGCACGTCTCGCGCAGTGGCTGCCAGGGCTTTTGCCAAATGGGGCCGCTGGCCACCATCCTGCCCGACGGAATCCTTTACACGCGTGTGAAGAAGGGCGACGTCGCGGAGATCGTCGAGACGACGCTCAAGAAAGGCCAGCCCGTCGAACGCTTGCTTTACCTCGACAAGAAGAGCAAGCGCGCCTGTCGCGGCATCGCGGAGATTCCCTTTTATCAAGCGCAACACCGCTTCGTTCTCAAAGAGTGCGGCGTTATCGATCCGGACAGCCTGCCGGAATATCTCGCGAAGGAAGGCTATCAAGCAGCTTGTCGAGCGTACACGCAGATGACGCCGCAACAGGTGTGCGCTGAAATCGACCGCTCGGGCCTGCGTGGTCGCGGCGGCGGCGGCTTCCCCACGGGGCGCAAATGGGAAGTAGCGCGCGTGCAGCCCAACGACATGAAGTACGTCATTTGCAACGGCGACGAAGGCGATCCCGGCGCCTTCATGGACCGCAGCGTGATGGAAGGAAATCCACACAGCGTGGTCGAAGGCTTGCTCATCGCTGCCCGGGCCATCGGCGCCAGCGAGGCGTTCGTCTACGTGCGCGCCGAGTACCCGCTGGCCGTGCGGCGTATGCGCAAGGCCGTCGAGGATGCGAAGCGCGCGGGGCTCCTCGGTAAGAATCTGTTCGGCACGAATGCGTTACTGGAAATCACCGTGATGGAAGGCGCGGGCGCTTTCGTGTGCGGCGAGGAGACAGCGCTGATCGCCTCGATTGAAGGCAGGCGCGGTATGCCCGCGCCCAAGCCACCGTTCCCGGCGCAATCGGGACTGTGGGGCAAGCCGACGGTCATCAACAACGTCGAGACGCTCGCGTCAGTGCCGCTCATCGTTCGCATGGGCGCGGACGCGTTCCGTACCATGGGCTCGAAGGGATCGCCGGGCACGAAGACCTTCGCGCTCACCGGACATGTGGTGAACACGGGCCTCATCGAGGTCGCGTTCGGCGCCACACTCCGGGACATCGTGTTCGGCGTGGGCGGTGGCGTGACCAACGACGATGGATCGAAAGCGTCGGAGATGAAGGCCGTGCAAATCGGCGGCCCGTCGGGTGGTTGCCTGACGCCGCAACATCTGGACCTGTCGCTCGACTTCGATTCGTTGCGCGGTATCGGCGCGATGGTCGGCTCCGGAGGCCTTGTGGTGATGAATCGCGACACGTGCATGGTGTCCATGGCCCGCTTCTTCATGCAGTTCACGCAGAACGAATCCTGCGGCAAGTGCGTGCCGTGCCGAGAAGGAACGAAGCAATTACTGGCCTTGCTCGACGACATCATCGAGGGCAGGGGCACGTTGGAAACCCTGGACTTGCTGGACCAGCTCGCGCGTACGGTGCAGAAGGGCTCGCTGTGCGGACTTGGCAAGACGGCGCCAAATCCGGTGCTCGCTATGACTCGCCTGTTCCGCGACGAGTACCTGGCGCACGTCGTGGACAAACGCTGCCCGGCCGGTCGCTGCAAAGCGCTCCTGCGACCGCACGTCATTCCCGCCAAGTGCAAAGGCTGCGGCGTCTGTCTCAAGGCGTGCGCTGTGAACGCCATTTCCGGCGAAAAACGCCAAGTCCACGCGATTGACGAGTCTCTATGCACCCGCTGCGGCGCGTGTGCCAAGGCCTGCCGCTTGGGCGCCATCGAAGGAGTTTAGTTCCAATGTCCATACCCACCGATGCTGCTCTCGAGATCAATGGGCGCCGCGTTTCCATCGCAGGCGAACGCAACGTCCTCGAAGTCATTCGCAAAGCCAACGTCGATCTGCCGACGTTCTGTTACCACTCGCAGCTCAGCTCGTACGGTGCCTGTCGCCTTTGCCTGGTCGACATCGAAGGCAGGGGGATCGTGTCGTCGTGCTCGCTCAAACCCGAGCCCGGCGCCAAGATCCGCACGCACACGCCCGAGCTCCGAGAAATGCGTCGCATGACTCTTGAGTTATTGCTGGCGAATCACGAAATGAATTGTCCGACCTGCCCGAAGAGCGCCGACTGCCAACTGCAGGCACTGGCGCGAAAGCTGGGCGTGAGCACGATTCGCTTCAAGCGCACCCAGGTCAACAAACCAGTCGATGCGTCGTCGCCGTTCTTGCTTCGCGATCCGAACAAGTGCGTTCTGTGCGGCGATTGCGTCCGTATGTGCAAGGAAGTGCAGGGCATCGGCGCTATCGACTTCGCGTTCCGCGGGGCCAGCGTCTCCGTAGTGCCCGCGTTCGGCAAGTCGCTCGACCAAGTGGAATGCGTCGGCTGCGGTCAATGCGCAAGCGTGTGCCCGACGGCAGCGCTGACCGTTCGTTCGGACGTGAGCAAGGTATTTGCCGCCCTAGCTGACAAGACCGCCACGGTGGTCGCACAAATTGCGCCGGCAGTGCGAGTCGCGCTTGGCGAGGCGTTTGGCCTTGCAGCCGGAACGCTATCGACCGGACAAATCGTCGCCGCGCTCAAGGCTCTTGGCTTCGCGCGAGTCTACGACACGGCCTACTCGGCAGACTTGACCGTCCTCGAAGAAACGCACGAGTTCCTTGGGCGCAAAACGAAGAACGATCGTCTGCCGCACCTGACATCGTGTTGCCCGGCCTGGGTGCGCTTCGTCGAGCAATATTACCCGAAGTGGATTCGCCACCTGTCGTCGTGCAAGTCGCCGCAGCAGATGCTGGGCTCGGTGATCAAGGCCGAAGGCTCGTCTGACGGCAAGCGCGTTGTCGTGGTCAGCGTCATGCCGTGCACGGCAAAGAAAGGCGAGGCGGGTCTCGAAAAGTTCCGTCAGGGCGAGAATCCGGACGTGGATTTCGTGCTCACCACGCAAGAGCTGGTGCGCATGATCGACGAGGCCGGCCTGCAATTCGAGACGTTGGAGCCCGAGTCTCTCGACAGTCCCTTTGGCCTCAAGACCGGCGCGGGCCTTCTGTTCGGTGCTTCGGGTGGCGTGAGCGAAGCCGTGCTTCGACAAGC
>CAZTTW010000135.1:0-8844 GCA_964616265.1 uncultured Myxococcales bacterium
CGGACGAGGCAACCTACCCGTGCCACGTCATCTTGCGCTTCGAGTTGGAGCAGGGACTCGTCGACGGCTCGCTGGATCCAGCAGACGTCCCCGATGCTTGGGATGCGCTCATGCGCGAGCTACTGGGGCTGTCGACCAAAGGCAACGACCGAAACGGTTGCATGCAGGATGTACACTGGCCGGCTGGGCTCATCGGATATTTTCCGACCTATACGCTGGGCGCCTTGACCGCGGCCCAACTCTACCGCGCGGCGAACGCGGCAATCAGCGACCTTGAGTCGCAATTGCGCCGTGGCGACTTGTCGGCGCTCGACGCCTGGCTTAACGAGCACGTCTGGTCGCAAGCATCGTTGCTCGACACGCCGTCGATGGTAGAGAAAGCCACGGGCGCACCGCTTTCCACCGAAGCCTTCGAGGCGCACCTGGAAAGGCGCTACGGCAGGTAAGGAACACACCTTCGCGGTGAGCGTCTCCGCCCCGACTGCTCAGGGTCCCTGCACAAGTGTATGCCTTGCTGACGACCTGCCCCACGCAGTTGGCCCCGCCATCGACAGGTTGGGAGACAGTCGTCGGTAAGCGCGGGCTCCCGATCTCGCTTGGCGCGGCGTCGTTCTCGTCGAAGTGCTGTCTTCCCCTTGCCTTGATCGCAGCAGGCGATCGCAATCGCCAGGCAAATCCATGCCGCGCATTCGCCAGCGCAAGGCTCTCTCGGCTCGCGTACGCGTCACCTAGAGCGTGCGCTGCCAGTAACCGACGTCGAGCCAGCGGTCGAACTTATGGCCGATCCGCTCAAAATGAGCGACCTTCTTAAAACCCAGCTTTTCGTGAAGGCGTTCGCTCTGTGGATTGGGGAGTGCGATGCGCGCGACAGCGGTCACAAAACCGTTCTGCTTGAGCGACGCCAAAAGATCTGCGTAAAGCATCCGGCCGATGCCTCCACCAATCCGATCTTGACGAATGAAGATGGAAGTCTCGACCGCGAAACGATAGCCGTCGCGCTCTTCGAACGGCCACGCATAGGCATAGCCTACGATCTCGGCCGCCTGCTCGGCCACCAGCCAGGCGTGGCCCGGGTGCCGCTGCATGCGTGCACAGATTTCTTCGATCGACGGGACCTTGAACTCGAAGCTGTAGGTCGTGTTTTCGACGTATGGCGCATAGACGACCTGAACGGCCGCTGCATCCGCTGGCGTGGCTAAGCGCGTGTGCATGGTTGATTGTCGCTCTTGTGCCTGCAGAATAGGACGATGACTAGTCCGCTGGCCAGATCGATATTCTTTTTGTTCCGCGTCTTAGTCGAAAAATTCCATGTCTGTTAGTCTGTGAACCGTCATGCTGAGCATAATTGTGGGCACAAGCGCCAATCTCCACGATTCGGGAGTCGGACATCCCGATGCGCCTGCGCGCGTCGAGCGACTCAGCAAGTGCCTTCGGGAGGCCGGCTATGCACTGAACCTGTGCGACCGCGAAGCCGCGCGCGACGATCTTGTGACGGTTCACAGTCCCGAGTACGTCGACCGCGTCATCGCGCTGAGTGGCCGAGTGGCCAATCTCGATCCCGAGACACGATTGGGCCCCTATTCAGTCAAGGCCGCGCTGAATGCGGCAGGAACGGCACTCGCCGTGGCGGACGAAATCGCCGGCCGCGAGGACCGCCAGATCTTCGCTGCGGTGAGGCCGCCGGGACATCACGCGGAACCGTCGTCCACCTCCGGTTACTGCGTGTTCAACAATGTCGCACTCGCTGCCGAACGGCTCCGGCGGCAAGGGCTGCGCATTTGCATCCTGGACTGGGATGTTCACCACGGTAACGGCACCGAACGAATTTTTCTCGCTCGGCCCGACGTTCTTTTCGTTTCGATCCATTCGAATCGGCTATTTCCACAAGACAGCGGCGACGCCACCACCGTCGGCGAAGGCGAAGGCTGGGGCACAACGGTGAACGTTCCCCTGCCGGCCGGGGCCACTTTGGCGGCTTACGCCCACGCCACCAAGACCGTGATCCTGCCGGTCGTACGACGCTTCCGTCCCGATGTTGTTCTCGTGAGCTTGGGGTTCGACGGGCGCGAAGGCGATCCCCAGGGCAATATGCGCCTGCGCACCGAGGACTTCGAGTTCATCGGCGCTGCCATCACCGCTGCCGGTGAAGGTTCGGCCCAGGGGAGAATCGGTATGCTTCTCGAGGGAGGCTACAACGTCGATGCGATCGGGCCATGCGCGCTCGCCGTGCTGCGGGGACTTGCGAAGAAGCTCGACGATTGGAGCCCTGACCAACCAACGGAGGAAGAGCGGTCGCAGATCGAAGCCACCGCCAGAATTCAGGAGGGCGTTCTTACTCGCGCTGTGGCTGGCACGGTTCTGGCTGCAAGGACTCTCGATGGCAAATCGAACAAGCACCGTGGTGTCTGAAGAAAAGGCGCCCGCGTTGGTCCCATCGTACCGCGGGCGATGCAGCGGCTGTGGCGGCAAGCTTCCCGCCAGCGGCCACGAGGAGATCATCGGGGACGACGGAATTCCGCGCTGTCCCCACTGCTACCGTTGTCTGTCGCTCGCAGACCGGACTGTGGCCCCGTCTCGCTAGCCCGCAATCAGCGTCAGTTCGGCATGTCCGAGCCGCCCGGCGCGGGTTCGGTCACCAAGCTAGCGTCAAGCGCCATATCCACCAGACGAAGCAAAACCGGGGCGTGGAACGGATGGACAACCACCGTGAACGCTGACAAGGTCGACGCCCAGTCCTCGTCGACGTGCGGGCGCAACGCCACCACTGGCACGTCTGGATGCGATTTGTTTGTCCTGGCGAACAGGTTCAATAGGACTTCTGCGGACACCTCCGGACCGAGAACGATCAGATGGGCGCGCACGCCTCGCATGGCCAACGCAAGAGACTCTGGGCAGGGCATATGAATGATGCGCAAGCTGCGGCGCTTGGCTAACAGGGTTAGCACCTGCTTTGTCTCCGGCGAAAGTTGCCCAACACAAAGCACGGTCTTCGGCGAGCGTCGTACGTCAATTTCCATGGCCCTACTCTCAAAGCACAAAGCGGGCCGTTCGTATTCCTGGCGCGAAACAAGATTGTCTCGGCTGCGCGCAATGCCGGACTGCTGATTCAGCAGTCTATCTGCACTATTGGCATACGTCTGCCGATTCGGCATAGTCCGGTCATGGCCAAGACGTTGCCGTGGGCTGCAGGCAGAGCTTGTCTGGCGATCGCGTTTCCTCCCTCATCGGCGGTTCTGCGAGCGCTGGGGGATTTCGGCCTCGAGATTGAGAAAGTCGAATCGGAAGCCGAAGCCCTTGCTCCGCTCGAACGCCGTGCGTTTACCGTCGTCCTTATCGGTCCGCGCATGACGGCAGCGGGAACACGCGCGCTGCTCGCACGTACGACGCAGAAAAAGGCGGCAGTTCCGGTGGTCATCTTGGCCGGGAACGCGGCCTTGCAAGAAGCCGTCGATTGCATGCAGTTGGGCGCGGCGGACTACCTGGCGCCGCCATTTCACATCGATGCGGTCATCAATCGCCTCCGCCGTCTGCTCGATCCGGTCCTATCGAGGAAGCCGGGCAGCGAGCCCAAACCGGCGGCATTCGAGCCCCTGGGCATCATCGGAAAATCAGCGGCGATGGCCAGGGTGTTCTCGACCATCGAAAAAGTCTCGCGCTACAAGGCCAACGTGCTTTTGCTTGGCGAAAGCGGTAGCGGTAAGGAGCTGATCGCCCGCGCCTTGCACGCCCGCGGACCCCGGCGCCAGCACCTCTTCGTTCCCATCAACTGCGCGACCTTGGGACGCGATCTCTTGGAAAACGAGCTGTTCGGGCACGAGCGCGGCGCTTTCACCGGCGCTCACGAACGCAAGCGCGGCCTGTTCGAGCTGGCTGACGGGGGCACACTGTTCTTGGACGAGATCGGCGAGCTTGATCCATCGACCCAGGCCAAACTCTTGCGTGTGCTCGAACGCAATGCCTTCCGGCGCGTGGGCGGAACGTCGCTGGTCCACGTCAACCTCAGCGTGGTCGCGGCCACCAATCGCAATCTCGAAGATGCCATCGCGGCCAAGCGCTTTCGCGAAGATCTGTACTATCGACTCAAGGTCGTGACCATCGTCGTTCCACCGCTGCGCGAGCGGCGTGAGGACATCCCGGCCTTGGTCGAGGCGTTCATCGCCGATTTCAACCGGCGCCACGACGGCAAGATTCGCGGCTTCGCGCCGCAGGCCATGCAGTGGCTGACCGAGCTGCCCTGGCTCGGCAACGTGCGCGAGCTGAAAAACACCATCGAAAGCGCGGCCATGCTGGCCTCCACCGAGACCATTGGGCTCGAAGAATTGGAGTCGACTACCAGCTCGCGCCGAGGAACCGTGGCACCCGTTGCGCGAGCGAACGCACCTCAGGTAGTCGCCTCATCGAGCGACGTGTTGGTGGTCTCGGCCAAGGCGCCCCTGGCCGAGGTCGAACGATTGGTCATTGGCGAACATGTCAAGCGGGCCAAAAACCGGGCCGAGGCAGCTCAATCGCTGGGCATTGGGCTGCGCACGCTCTACAGCAAAACAAAGCAATATCGGCTGGGCACTCCCCGCAGCTAGTGACCTGGTTGCTGCTGGCCCGGCACGTGCATAGGTGCGGGAATGCGACTAGCAACCAGTCAGCAACCAAGAAGGAGACACTATGCAGATCCGTTGGACCATTCTCACGACCCTCGTCATCGGCCTCGGCTGTTCCCACGCGAAGCCCGCGGATGGTGGAAAAGTGGGAATGACCGATCGTTCAAACAGACAACCCACGGCCTCGGAAGTCAAGCGTGCCGCCACCGCGTCCGGGCAAGACGCGCAACCCACGAAAGATCGCTCGCTCTACTTCACCTTGGATTCATTCCAAATTGACCCGGACGGCAGGCAGCTCCTGCAGTCCATCGCTCGAGAAGCCCAGTCCACCGGCCGCGACATCCGGGTCGAAGGCAACTGCGACGAGCGCGGAACGACGGAATACAACCTTGCCCTGGGTGATCGCCGGGCCCAAGGTGCCGCCGCCTACCTGCAACAGATGGGCATTTCGGTCGATAAGATCGTATCGGTGAGCTACGGCAGTGAGCGCCCCAAAGAGCTTGGGCATGACGAGACTGCCTGGTCGAGAAACCGCCGCGACGACGTGTACCTCCATTAGGCCGATTGGTGCGCTCGCCCCCGCGATCACGATGATCTTGCCATCGCGATCAGCCCCGGCGCTCTTGGCTCCTACGAGACACGAGCCCGCGGGGCTGCGGGCGCGCGGATAGCTGAGCTCGATCGGAGACTCGGCTGCGAATATCGCACATGCGTACAAACCGCATCGCGAAGAAAGAGCGAGATCTCTGAAACGCCTTGCCCCAGTCGATAATCCAATGCCCGAGTCAAGGACCATCGCTATCATGAGTGCAACCTCCTATCCGGGTAACCCCGACACCAAGAGACTGGAAAGCATTCGCCGTCTTGGCTCCTCCACCTTCAACTACTGGTTCGGCTACGTTGCCAATCTCACGCTCGTGGCTTGGCTCGTCAGCTACGCCTGGGGCCACGGACGCCTACAGCTCTCCCACGAAGCCTTCGCTGGGCTGGCCGTAGGCGGACTTCTCTCGTGGACGCTCGCAGAGTACTTGCTGCATCGATACGTCTACCACGAATGGGCCTCTTTTCTCAGTGTGGGGCATGCCCTCCACCACAAGAGCCCGAGCGATCTGATCGGCGTTCCGTGGTACCTCACGACTATCGGTCTCGTGGCTCTATTCTTCCTGATTGCGCTTCCCCTGCCGGCCACAAAGGTGGGCCCGGTGATGGGATTCAGCTGGCTCGGGTACGTCTTCTATTGCATCTGCCACCACGGGAGCCACCACTGGAACCTCAAACGTGGCTGGCTCGCGCGCATGAGGCGCCATCACCTCATCCATCATGGTCACCCAGAGTTCAACTGGGGATTCACTACCCCGCTCTGGGATCTGATCTTGGGCACTTACTACCTGCGTGGAAAGTCTGCAACCGCGAGACAGGTGGAGACGCCCGTGAACAAAGCCCAGCCGAACGGATGAGCCGACCGCGAACATCCGGAACAAGCGCTGCAGGTCGGTTGCGCTCTCTAGTTTGTGACGATGAGATCAGCGGACTCGGTATCCGAGAGCAATCAAAACACCGTGACCTTTCCGCTTGGCGTGCAGGGACTGGTTGCCGAGTTCAAGAAAGCAAGAGGCCCGCTCGCGCAAGGAGTTCCAGACAAGAATCCAGCATCCCCTTCAGGCTCGCCTCTAGTTGCTCATCGTCGGCGGTCATGCCGCCGATGGCAGTCACCGGCAATCGGCCCAACCGGGCTTCTTCGACAAGAGCAGCTAGGATCGATTCTGGATCTCGGCTTCCGTCGAGAAGAAAAAGCACGGTCCTTTCGAATGGCCCAGGTATCTGCCAACGTGTGTGAAGAAGGGTGGTGACGTGGCTATGCTCATGCCGAGCTTGCAGCCGAGCCAGCGGACTTGCCACCGGACGCTCGCTCGGCCGCGAAACGAGACCTCGCGGGCGAACGCCGACCTCGATCAGCCCTCCTCGGAAGGCAAGAAAGAGCGTCTGGAGAAGATGGAGGTGATCCTGGTCGCGGTCAAACTGCTCCGGTGCGATCCCCCAATGATGCAGCTCTTTCAAAGCCTCGATGCGCACGTCGTTCAAAGAGAAGGATCGTGGCCAGTGTTCGCGAAGGGCGCAGAGAGCAGCCTTGACTAGGGGATGCCCGACCGTCATGACTGCCCCATTGACTCCCTCGAAACCAACCGGACTGACGGCCTCTGGGTCGACTAGGGCTGCCAAGGGCTTGGCGGCACCAGCAAAATGAAGCTGAGCGACCTTCGCGAGCGAAATCTGCCTCGTAATCGACGCACTCGCGTGGCACAGCAAGGTCTGACGAAAGCGCCGGCCCTTCACGAAGTCGAGATACTGTTCGCGAGCAAGCACGTCCGCTTCGAGTTGATCGAGGAAGCTCGCGGCCTGCGGCTCTAAATCGGGTGGAAACATCTCCATGAACACGGCTTCCGCCAGAAATTCCAGGCCGTGCTCGTGTGCCCTGGACATGAACTCGTGGAAGTAGAGGTTCTCGTTGAAATCGCCGAGCTCGTCGTGGAACAGAACATCGTCTTGCCGCCTGGACAGATCTTGATGCCAAATTTCCCGGAGAACGGTTCCGTAGGCTTTCGACGCAGGGCTGGCCTGCGCGAGCAGAGCCATCAACGCCTTGCTCTGTTCGATCTTCGTGTGTGAATCGACGATGTCGCGGGTGTGAAACTGCATCATCTCGCGCGCCATGAGCCGAAAGTGACCGCCCGGCAGTGTGTTGTAACTGACGTAGGCGATGCCTCTAGCGCTCAGCCCGTGTTGGACGAGATGAAGGATCTTCTTTTGCACCTGCGGCGGCACCCAAGAGTAGAGCCCGTGCGCGATGATGTAGTCGAACGAACCCGGGGCACAGTCGAAGGCGAGGACATCCTCGTAGAGTAGTTGAGTGTTCTGGAGACCCAACTCGCTCACGTACTGGCGACCACTTGTGATGGCACTCTCGGCCAAGTCGATGCCGACGAACGTGCTCTCGGGAAGCCCCATTGCCATCGGGATTAGGTTCTGCCCGTCTCCACAGCCCAGCTCCAGAACGCGGCAGCGGTCGACAGGCACGACGTCCAAACCGTAAAGGTGTCCGAGGGTCGCTAGCGCGCTTGGGTGGGTTCGCGGGTAAGGGAAGCCAGGATACGCAATCTCGTCGTAGGTTGTTGCAGGCGGCATTCGCCAAATCTCGCATGTCCCACCTTGCCGTCAAGTGACGGGCGTCTCTCGGACGGCGGCGACGGGCGTCGACCTCCGTCCCGATGCTAGGACCAACACCTAAACCGAGGCCTCCTACCAGGGCGGGCGCGTGGCGTGGTGGCGGCTAAGGCGTAATCGTGATGAGTCTAATCCGCAGTTGCCCCAGTACACGCTGCTGGTATCCACGGCGATTGCCCAAGGCCTTGCCTGCCCGGTTGTGAGGGTAAACACGGTGCCACCATTCTTGGCAGCCCTGCAGACACCGTGTGCTGGCAGCAGCGAGCCCGGCGGCGCCCGGACGAGAGGTTGGCGAAGAACAGGTCAGCGCGGCATGCGCAGAACCTCGCCGCCCAAGATGTACAGGTACGTGGACGTGGCCGCTGCGGGGTATCCGCCGAGGTATTGGATCAGGGTCGTCTTCGGTGAAGCGGCCGTCGAGACATAGAGCCTTTCACAGCTCGCGAACATGTTGGTTGCCGACCAATAAATCGATCCGCCAGCAGGCACTACACTGTCGATGTCGTCGGAGCCGAACTGGCTTGTGGAGTCGGCGGTCGCAAGCACCTTGGCGGCTCCGCCGGCAAGCGGGGCAAACATCAGGTTTCCGTCGTCCGCCCAGTACACGTTGGTGTCGTCGGTGACCGGCGCGATGGTGCTCCACTGGGTGGTGGCGAGCTCTTCGGCCCCGACGGGCACTCCCGTGGTTGCCACGGCCGTGCCTCCATCCAAGGCGGCGTCGGGCGCTACGTTGGTCACGCTGACCCGCAGGATGTGATAGGTGTCGACATTGGCGTGCGGATGCATGAAGTAGATGTAGCCTTTGGCGATCCACATACCGACCGGATCGACGTTGCGAAGCACGGCAGTCGCGGTGCCCCCTTGGGTGGGCACTCGCATGATCGCCTGCTGGTTGTAGTCGAAGTAGAAGACGTAGCCGCCGCTTACCCCGATGTTCCACAAACTCCTGATCGCGACCAGGGACGTTGGCGTGCCACTGCCGTCGAGGGCCATCTTGGCCACCCCCAGCGGATTGTTGGCGCGCAGC
>CAZTTW010000136.1:0-8825 GCA_964616265.1 uncultured Myxococcales bacterium
GTTCTTGATGTAGTCGGCGTGGCCGGGGCAATCCACGTGCGCGTAGTGACGGTTGTCCGTCTCGTACTCCACGTGGGCGATCGCGATCGTGATGCCGCGCTCGCGCTCTTCCGGCGCCTTGTCGATCTGGTCGTACGCCGTGAACGTCGCGAAGTTCTTCTTCGCGAGCGTCTTCGTGATCGCTGCCGTCAGCGTCGTCTTGCCATGGTCCACGTGCCCGATCGTCCCTACGTTCAGGTGCGGCTTGTTGCGGATGAATTTTTCTTTGGCCATGGTTTCCTCCTAGAGGCGATTCAAGATCAGGAACTGTGAACTCGGTTGGCGATGCTTTCGACAACGTGGTTCGGAACTGGAGCGAAGCGCAGGAACTGCATTGTGAACGTTGCACGCCCCTGCGTCAGCGAACGAACGTCTGTTGTATACCCAAACATGCCTGAGAGGGGAACCTCAGCAGCAATTGCCTGAGATCCGCCACGCGGCTCAATACCAATAATTCGAGCGCGACGCGAGCTTAAATTACCGACAACGCCTCCAACGTACAGATCGGGAACGACCACGTCGAGAGACATGAGCGGTTCGAGCAAGACGGGACCGGCCTTGGCGAGCGCATCCGCAACCGCCTGCGCCGTCGCGATCTGGAAGGCCATCTCGTTCGAGTCGAGCGGATGGAAGGCGCCATCGAGCAACGTGACGATGGCGTCGCCAATCGGGTGGCCGGCGACAGCCCCGCGAGCCAGAGCGGTCTTGGAGCCACGCTCGACGGCGACGACGTACTCTGTCGGGACCGCGCGAGCCGAAGCTAGATTTCGGAAAGTCACACCCGAGCGCTCCGCTGCCGGTTCGACCCGTAACTTCACCTGCGCAAAGAGACCACGCCCGCCAATCGCGTGCTCGAAGCGGCCTTCGGCTTCGGCGCTCTTGGTAATTGCTTCGCGGTAGGCTACCTCGGGTCGGCCCACACTGGCGCGCAAATTGTGCTCGCGAACCAGACGATCCACTACGATTTCCAGGTGCAGCTCGCCCATTCCCGAAATGACTGTCTGCCCGGTCTCCGCGTCGGTCTTGAGGCTGAACGACGGATCGTCGACGGCGAGCTGTTCGAGCGCCTTCAGTAGTTGCTGCTGATCCGCACTGGTCTTCGCCTCGATGGCGACCGAGCACGTGGGCTGGGGAATGTCGATGAGATCGAGCACAATGGGCTCGCGCACGTCGCACAGAGTGTCGCCGGTCGAGGTCGACCGCAAGCCGACGGCGGCAGCAATATTACCGCAGGTGACCTGACGAATTTCCTCGCGCCGGTTGGCGTGCATGCGCAGAAGCCGGCCGATGCGCTCGCGCTTGCCCTTGGTAGCGTTGAACACCGTCGCGCCGGAGGCAACCTGGCCCGAGTATACCCTGAAATAGGTGAGCGGCTCGGCGACGACGTCGCTCATGATCTTGAAGGCGAGAGCGGAGAACGGCTCGTCGTTCGAAGCTCGCCTGGTGGTCGCTTCGCCGTCGGGGCGGTGGCCACGCACGGGCGGCATATCCGCCGGCGACGGCAGATAGTCCACAATGGCGTCGAGCAAAGGCTGGACACCTTTGTTCTTGAACGCAGCGCCCAGCAGCACGGGCACAGCCTTGCCGGCAATCGTTGCGCGACGAAGGGCTGCGCGAATCTGCTTGGCAGAAATCTCCGCACCATCGACGTAAAGCGAGAGCATCTCTTCGTCTGCTTCGCCGAGCGCCTCGACCAGAGCAACCCGGCCGTTCTTGGCGGCCTTGACCAAATCGGCGGGAATTTCGCGCTCGAGGAAAAGCGCGCCAGTCGTATCACCGACCCATTCGAGCGCGCGCATCGAAACCAGATCCACGACGCCGGTGAACGAGTCCTCGAGACCCATCGGAATTTGAGTCACCACCGGATGCGCGGCGATACGCTCGCGGATCTGCTGCACACAACGCCACGGATCCGCGCCCATGCGATCGCACTTATTGATGAAGGCGATACGCGGAACGCTGTACTTATCGGCTTGCCGCCAAACCGTTTCCGATTGCGGCTCGACCCCGCCCACGGCGCAAAACACGGTAACTGCACCGTCGAGAACACGCAGACAACGCTCCACTTCCATGGTGAAGTCGACGTGGCCGGGCGTATCAATAATGTTCACGCGATGGTCGCGCCAAAAGCAGGTCGTCGCGGCCGAGGTGATGCTGATGCCTCGCTCCTGCTCCTGCTCCATCCAATCCATGACCGCCGTGCCCTCGTGGACTTCGCCCATGGTGCGGGAAACACCGGTGTAGAAGAGAATGCGCTCGGTGGTCGTGGTTTTCCCCGCATCGATATGCGCCATAATCCCGATGTTGCGGGTATGATCAATGGGTACTTGCCGAGCCACGTTTGTTTTCCGCGCGCGAGTGGATCATCTGACGAGCGTTGCTCTCAGAGGACCACGGGGTCCGCGGTTCCTGTTCACCTGGTCAGGGAATTTGGTCCAGGCTACTTCGGTCGGCTGGAAGGATCAGCAAAAGCGGTCCGCCTTTGCCGGTCCCTTCAACGACCTTCCGAGCCCGAATCTTCCTGACGCTATGTTGATTGAATTGTTCTTAACTAGTCTCGAACTAAGAACTACCAGCGGTAGTGTGCGAACGCCTTGTTGGCTTCCGCCATCTTGTGGGTATCTTCGCGCTTCTTCACGGCCGCGCCCTTGTTGTTGGACGCATCCAACAATTCGGCCGCCAGCTTCTCGCGCATCGTGCGACCGTCCGAGCGCTCGCGTGCCGAGTGGATGAGCCAGCGCATGCCGAGCGCCATCGCGCGGTCGGGACGAACGTCGACGGGAACCTGATAGGTCGCACCACCGACACGTCGCGATTTAACTTCGATCTTCGGCTGGACGTTGGCCATCGCTTTGTCCCAAACCTTCACGGGATCGTCAGCGGCCTTCTCAGCAACCAGGTCGAACGCGCCGTAGACGATGCCTTCGGCGATCGCCTTCTTACCCGACTCCATGACGGTGTTCACGAACTTCGTGATACGGCGACGAGAGTCGACGGTCTGATCCGTGAATTTCGGATCGGGAAGCGGCTTGCGCTTGGGAACTTCACCTTTACGTGGCATCTCTCAACTTCTCCAAGGAATCGCGCTGACTACTTCGGGCGCTTGGCGCCGTACTTCGAACGGCCCTGACGACGATTGCTGACACCCGCCGTGTCCAGGCTACCGCGAATGATGTGGTAACGAACGCCGGGCAGATCCTTCACGCGGCCGCCGCGAATCAGCACTACCGAGTGCTCTTGCAGGTTGTGCCCCTCGCCAGGAATGTAAGTGGTGACTTCCATTCCATTGGTCAAGCGGACACGAGCAACCTTGCGCAAGGCCGAGTTGGGCTTCTTCGGCGTCGTTGTGTACACGCGGACGCAGACGCCACGGCGCTGCGGACACGCCTTGAGCGCCGGCGAGTTGGTCTTCCGCCGCATGGCTTGGCGGCCGGATTTTACGAGTTGATTGACGGTAGGCATCTTGGTGTTTTTCCTCGGAATCACTCGCTATTTACAGCGGTGGTTTGCGCCGGTTACTCCCCGGGTCGAGGAGTGGTGCATTATAGGGATCGAGATCTCAATGTCAACGAGAAGTTAGGATTTCTCGCGCCGTTCGCGCGGCGCAGTTGGTGCGATCTAGACCCATCGCACCATAGACCGCGGCCATTCTGCGACGTCTTTCTATTCGCTATTCGCCCGCTTCGCTTTCGAGGCCAATGTCCTCGTCGAGCGGAACGGCAGCTTGAACGACCGGCGGCAAAGGTTCGGCACCCTCGACAATGTCGGTATGAATCGACAGTCGCTTGTAAGCGCCAAGGCCTGTACCTGCGGGAATCAAGCGGCCCATGATGACGTTTTCCTTGAGTCCGCGCAGGTAGTCGACCTTGCCGCAAACCGCGGCTTCGGTGAGTACCTTGGTGGTCTCCTGGAAGGACGACGCCGAAATGAAGCTCTCAGTCGAGAGCGACGCTTTGGTGATACCGAGCAAGAGTGGCTCGGCCTGGGCAGGACGACCGCCCTTCGCCAGCACCCGCTCGTTCTCCTCTTCGAAAATGTACTTCTCGACGTGCTCGTCGGAGAGGAAGGTGGTGTCGCCCACATCAATGACCCGCACGCGACGGAGCATCTGGCGTACGACGGTCTCGATGTGCTTGTCGTTAATCTTGACGCCTTGAAGGCGGTAGACTTCCTGCACTTCGTCGACCAGGTACTTGGCGAGCGGCTTCTCGCCGAGGACGCGCAAGATGTCGTGCGGATTGGCGGCACCGTCCATCAGCGGCTCGCCCGCCTTGATGCGATCGCCTTCACGCACGGACAGGTGCTTGCTCTTGGAGATGAGGAACTCCTTGGCATCACCATGCTCGGGAGTGACCACGACCTTGCGCTTGCCCTTGGTGTCCTTGCCGAAGCTGACGATACCGTCGATTTCGGAGATGACCGCATGCTCCTTCGGCTTGCGCGATTCGAAGAGCTCGGCAACGCGGGGTAGACCGCCCGTGATGTCCTTGGTCTTGGTGGTTTCGCGCGGGATACGAGCTACGATGTCGCCGGCCTGAATGCGATCGCCTTCCGACACGGCGATGGTCGCGCCGAAGGGCAAGAAATAGCGAGCCTCGTTGTCCGAATTCGGGATCTTCAGCGTCTTGCCGCCGTCGTCCTTCAGAGAGATGCGCGGCCGCAGGTCGGCATCCTTCGACTCCATGATGCTCTTGCGCGAAAGGCCCGTCACTTCGTCCAGCTGCTCGGTCATGGTGACGCCTTCGATGACGTCGCCGAACTTCACGCTGCCGGCCACTTCGGTGAGGATCGGCACGGAGAACGGATCCCACTCGGAAAGCAGGTCGCCCTGCTTTACCCGCGCCCCATCGACAAAGAAGAGTCGCGCGCCGTAGGTCAATCCATAGCGCTCGCGCTCGCGGCCCGTCTCGTCCTGAATGACGATTTCGCCGTGGCGGTTCATCACGATGGCGTGCTTCTCACGCTGGGTGTATTCGACGTTCTCCAGGCGAACGACGCCGTCGTAGCGCGCCTCGAGCTGCGATTGCTCGGTGCGAACCTGACCGACGCCTCCGATGTGGAAGGTACGCATGGTGAGCTGCGTGCCGGGCTCGCCGATGGACTGCGCCGCGATGACGCCGACCGCTTCGCCGATGTTGACCATGTGACCGCGGGCCAAATCGCGCCCGTAGCACAAGATGCAAATGCCGCGGCGGCTTTCGCAGGTGAGCACCGAGCGAATCTTGACCTTCGAGATGCCTGCATCCTCGACGATGCGCACCTTGTCTTCGGTGATTTCTTCGTTCGACTGCACCAGCACTTCGCCGGTGTAGGGATCGAAGATGTCGTCGACCGAGACACGGCCGAGGATACGATCGCCGAGCTTCTCGATGATCTCGCCACCCTCTTCGAGTGGCGCGATTTCGATGCCTTCGAGCGTACCGCAGTCGTACTCGGCGATGATGCAGTCCTGGGCGACGTCGACGAGACGGCGGGTGAGGTAACCCGAGTTCGCCGTCTTGAGCGCGGTATCGGCCAGACCTTTGCGCGCGCCGTGGGTCGAGATGAAGTACTGGAGAACCGACAGACCTTCGCGGAAGTTGGTCGTGATCGGCGTCTCGATGATTTCGCCCGAGGGCTTGGCCATAAGACCGCGCATACCGGCCAGCTGACGAATCTGCTGGGCAGAACCGCGCGCGCCCGAGTCGGCCATGATGAAGATCGGGTTGAACGAAGGCGCCCGCTTCTTTTCGCCGGTCTCTTCGTTCATGACCTGCTCGGCGCCGATTTCGTTCATCATCTCTTCGGCGATGAGCTCAGACACCTGTGCCCAGATGTCGACGACCTTGTTGTAGCGCTCGCCGTCGGTGATGAGACCTTCGGTGTACTGCTCTTCGATCTCTTGAACGTCCTTCTGGGCCTGTTCCAAGAGCTCGACCTTGCGCTTCGGGATAATGAGATCGTCCACGCAGATCGACACGCCGGCCTTCGTCGAGTTGCTGTACCCGAGATGGCGGAGGCGGTCTGCGAGGAGAACGGTCTCTTTCTGACCGAAGGCGCGGTAACAGCTGTCGATGAGGTCGCCAAGCTGCTTCTTGCCCATCACGCGGTTGACGAGCTTGAAGGGCAGTTTCTTCGGCACAATTTCGTAGAGCAGAACGCGGCCGACGGTGGTCTCCACCAGTTGTCCGTCGATGCGGACCTTGATGGCGGCCTGCAAGTCGAGCTCGCCGTGATCGAAGGCCATGCGGACTTCTTCGATCGACGAGTACACGCCCCGCATCGAGGCGCCCTTGGCGGTAGAGCGGAATTCGCCCCGCGCGTAGGAGCGCTCGCGGGTCATGTAGTAAAGACCGAGCACGATATCCTGCGACGGCAAGATGATCGGGCGGCCGTTAGCGGGGCTCAAGATGTTGTTGGTCGACATCATGAGCACGCGGGCTTCCATCTGCGCCTCGAGCGACAGCGGCACGTGCACGGCCATCTGGTCACCGTCGAAGTCGGCGTTGAACGCCGCGCACACGAGCGGGTGCAGCTGAATGGCCTTGCCTTCGATCAAAAGCGGCTCGAAAGCCTGGATACCCAAGCGGTGCAGCGTGGGCGCACGGTTGAGCAGAATCGGGTGCTCTTTGATGACCTCTTCGAGAATGTCCCACACTTCGGGACGCTCCTTCTCGACGAGCTTCTTGGCACTCTTGATCGTGGTGACGAGGCCGCGCTCTTCCAGCTTGTTGTAGATGAACGGCTTGAAGAGCTCGAGCGCCATCTTCTTGGGCAGACCGCACTGGTGCAGACGCAGCTCGGGACCGACCACGATGACCGAACGGCCCGAGTAGTCGACGCGCTTACCGAGCAGGTTCTGCCTGAATCGGCCTTGCTTGCCCTTGAGCATGTCGGACAGCGACTTGAGCGGACGCTTGTTCGGACCCGTGATGGTCTTGCCGCGACGGCCGTTGTCGAAGAGCGCATCGACTGCTTCTTGCAGCATGCGCTTTTCGTTGCGGATGATGATTTCCGGCGCGTTGAGCTCCTGCAACCGCTTGAGACGGTTGTTGCGGTTGATCACGCGGCGGTAGAGATCGTTGAGATCCGACGTGGCGAAACGGCCGCCGTCGAGGGGAACGAGAGGACGCAGATCCGGCGGAATAACGGGAATTACTTCCAGCATCATCCACTCGGGCTTGTTGCCCGACTCGCGGAACGCATCGACCACCTTGAGGCGCTTGGAAATCTTCTTCCGCTTCGCCTCCGAGGTCGCCTCTTTCATTTCCTGGCGCAACTGCTCCGAGAGCTTGTGCACCTCGATGCTGCGCAGAAGCTCGCGAATCGATTCGGCGCCCATGCCGGCGGTGAAGGCGTCATCGCCCATCTCCTCCGACAACTTGGCGTAGCGCTCTTCGGTGAGTAGCTCGCCTCGGGTGAGGCCGCTCTGCTTCGGATCGACGACGACGTACGCCTCGGAATAGAGAACTTTCTCCAAATCCTTGAGCGTGATGTCGAGAAGGTTGCCGATGCGCGAGGGCAGCGACTTCAGGAACCAGATGTGCGCGACGGGCGTGGCCAAGCTAATGTGGCCCAAGCGCTCGCGACGCACCTTCGACTGAATGACCTCGACACCGCACTTTTCGCAGACCACCCCACGGTGCTTCATGCGCTTGTACTTGCCGCAGTTGCACTCGTAGTCCTTCACCGGCCCAAAGATCTTCGCGCAGAACAAACCGTCGCGCTCGGGCTTGAAGGTTCGGTAGTTGATGGTCTCCGGCTTCTTGACCTCGCCGTGCGACCACTCGCGGATCTTATCCGGCGAGGCAAGCGAGATACGGATGGCCGAAAACGAAAGTGGATCCTTCGGCTTTTCGAAGAAGTTGAAAATGTCCTTCATGGTCATAGCAAATGTCTCCCGTGGCGGATCGTCGCTACCTATTTCGCGGCCGTGGCTGCCGGTGCTGCAGCAGCGCCGGTGCCAGCTTTCGCCGCCACTTCCCGAGCCATGAGCTCAATCGTTGATTCTTGTTTTCGCGGAGCGTTCGGGTCTTCGATCAGTTCGACGTTCAAGCACAAGGACTGAAGCTCCTTGAGAAGAACGTTGAACGACTCGGGCAACCCGGATTCGAGCGTCTGCTCGCCTTTGACGATAGCTTCGTACATGCGCGTTCTGCCGATGACGTCGTCGGACTTCACCGTCAAGAACTCCTGCAGGGCGTAGGCAGAACCGTAGGCTTCCATGGCCCACACTTCCATTTCACCCAAGCGCTGACCGCCGAACTGCGCCTTGCCGCCGAGCGGCTGCTGCGTGACCAGCGAGTACGGGCCGATCGAACGGGCGTGAATCTTGTCGTCGACCAAGTGGTGGAGCTTCAGCATGTACATCACGCCGACCGTCACCTCGTGGTCAAACGGATCGCCGGTCTTGCCATCGAACAGAGTGGCCTGACCGGTGGACGGCAACGCCGCAAGAGCCAGGTTGGCCTTGATGTCGGATTCCTTGGCACCGTCGAAGACCGGCGTCGCCAAGTGAATACCGAGACCGACGGTCTTGGCAAAACGACGCAAATCATCGTCATCTAGTCCGTCGAGCAGCTTCTGGTGATGCTCCTCGGTGAAGATCTTCTTCAGCTTGGTGCGCAGAGCCTCACCTCGCCACTGACCTTCGAGCATCGCCTCGATTTGCCTGCCGAGCTGGAGGGCGCCCCAGCCGAGGTGCGTTTCGAGAATTTGCCCGACGTTCATACGCGAAGGCACGCCGAGCGGATTGAGCACGATGTCGACGGGAGTTCCGTCGGCCATGTACGGCATGTCCTCGATGG
>CAZTTW010000137.1:0-8820 GCA_964616265.1 uncultured Myxococcales bacterium
TGTGTAGCGCTCCATCGCGTAGTCGCTCGACCCGATGGGAATACGGCCGAAGGCGAAGCGCGCTCCATCGACGCCGTAGAGAAGGCCAATCGCGAAGGCTTGGTCCTTCGGGCTGAGCAGGGACAAGTAGGACCAACCCATTTCGTTGAAGGCGCCGCCAAAGCCTTCCCAGGTCTGTGCTGTCGAGCTGTCGTTGACCGTGACGTCGGCATTGCCGCTCGCCACTTCCATGAGCTGTCCAGCCTTGTTCCAATAGTCTCCCGGCGCGGATGTAACCAAGGTCGGGTCGCTCGCGCACGGATTGCTGTCGGCAGCAACGCAGCTACCGTTGCAGAGCACGCCAGCGGTACATTGGCAGGCGCCGCTTTCGCAAGTCTGTCCAGCCGAGCACGGTATGCCGCAGCCCCCGCAGTTCGAGGGATCCGACGTCAGCGTCACGCACGTTTGGCCGCATGCCGTCTGCTCGACCGGACAGGTTGGTCCGACGATGGAAGGTTTATCCAGGCCCCCGCAAGCTGCCGTGGCGATTGCAACGCCAACCGTGACGGCGGCGTACCCAAAGACGAACAGTGGTGTTCTCATGGTGTTCCAAACGGCACTCTTGCCGAACTGGCTCGATTAGTAAAGTGGCGCAACAAACGAAGGCCCGTCCTTCTGCGACGCTCAACCGACCGCGCGCCGGTAGGCGGCGGGGCTCATGTGTTGGAAGCGACGGAACACCTTGCAGAAATAGTTGGCGTCGGCAAAGCCACACCGGTCGGCGATCTGCTTTAGCGGCTCGCGCGTGTCGAGCAGCATGCGCGTGGCTCGATGAACGCGCACTTCAGCGGCAAAACGCGCGGGAGTGAGGCCCGTTTGCTCCCGGAAGTAATGGCTGAAGTGCGTACGACTCATCCCGTAGGCGACGGCTAGCTCACTAACGTCGAGGGCCCGCGGCAAGGCAGCCAGAACACGCCCCTGGACATCCTCGAGCAAACGCTCGCTCTCACCCGAGCTGTCGACCCTCTGCTGCGCACACTGCTCGCAGGCGACCAAAAATTCGAACAACGCCGCCTCGACCTCGAAGCGATCGCGGAAATCTTTCCTAATCGCGCCGCGCATGAGGCGGACCGCAATACCAGCCAACGCGCTCTCCGGCGGCACCTCGACGAGAGGTCCACTCGCCGCCACCAGCTTCTCGATTCGGGCGAGCAAGTACGGGTGGTAGATAGAGATCCAGCCGAAGGTCCATCCCGGGGAATCCTCGGGTAGGTAGTAGCGATGGCGCGACGGCATTAGCGCGAGAAACGCGGTCCCCGCAGGAACGCGTCGGGGCGCCTGACCGTAGAGCTCGAAGTTTCCCCATCCCGCAAACGTCAGCTGAAAAGCGAACAGCGGCGCGTCGCCACGCCCAAGTCGCTTCATGCCATCCCAGCGATAGGTGCTTGGATCAGTGCGCGTTTCAACCGCTCCGAAAAAACCCGTCCTCGGCGTCCACCACCGAGGCGCCTGGACAGGCTTACGCGACAATTCGATGAGTTGATGCAGCGTCGCTGCCCATTCTGCCGGCGGCTGTGGACCGGCGTTGCGGCCGGCGACCACGCCGGAGGTCAAAGCCTCGAACGAATTGCGCTGCCAAAGCGCAAGCTTGGACTGTGGAAACAGTCGAGCCTTCACGAAATTACCCTACTTCGGACGCCGGAACGGGCGCAACGAGAATTCGAATTCTCTTCGCGCAGGGACCGAGTCGTGGCTCGTGGAGCCTAGGTTTCGCTCAGCAGTGCCGCGATTCGCCTCTGCAGCTCGTCACGCACGGCCCGGAAAGCCGACAGGCGCTCCGCCTCGGATCCGCCGACAGCCGCCGGATCGGGCAAGCCCCAGTGAAGGCGCCGAGCCTTGCCGAGGAAAACCGGGCACTCCTCCTCGCCGCAAAGGGTGACTACCACGTCGACCTCTGCGGCCGGGATTTCTGTCACCGACTTCGACCGGTGCGCCGAGATATCGACGCCGATTTCCTTGAGCACGGCAATGGCCTCGGGCCGCACGCTCGTCGGCCGCGAGCCCGCTGACCAAACCGTGATCCCCGCCGGGGCCAACGAGCGAGCAATGCCTTCCGCGAGCTGGCTGCGCGCCGAGTTCGCGACACAGAGGAAGAGAATACCTTTCATTGCTGCTGGTCCTTGCTCACGGCTTCCGCGCGCGAATGAACGCGCTCATGACGGCGCCCTCGAGTCCGGCGAGGTGCTCCGTCAAATCCCCAGAAAAGCACGACGTCTCTGCCATTTCGGTCACGTCGTCCTTGTCGTACACCCGTGTCGCCTCGATGGACACGTCGCCAAAGCCCGCGGCGCGAAGCTTGGCCGCGTACTCGGTCTCGACCAGAGCGCCGGCCACACAGCCCGTCCATAAGTTCAGCGACTTCTGCAAGGACTCCGGTAGTTGACGGCGCAAGACCACATCGGAGACGGCGAAGCGCCCTCCCGACTTGAGAACGCGAAATGCCTCGCGCAACACCTGATCCTTGTCGCCCGACAGGTTGATCACGCAATTCGAGATAATGACGTCCACCGCGTTGTCGGGAAGCGGGATCTGTTCGATGGTGCCTTTCAAGAACTCCACGTTCGTGGCGCCAGCAGCGGCTTTGTTCTTCTCTGCCAGCTCGAGCATCTCGTCGGTCATGTCGAGGCCGTACGCCTTGCCGGTCGGCCCTACCCGCTTGGCCGACAGCAAGACGTCGATGCCCCCGCCCGAGCCGAGGTCGAGCACGATTTCGCCCGGTCGCAGCTCTGCCAGCGCCGTGGGATTTCCGCAGCCGAAGGACGCGGCGACAGCGTCCGGAGGCAGATCTCCCGTCTGGTCGGCGCCATAGAGATCCCGCGTAATCGGATCCGTGCCGCCCATGCCGGTAGCCGAGCCACAGCAGGATGGCTTTGCACCGCGGGTGACAGCCTTGACCGCCTGGCCGTAGCGCTGTTTGACTGCTTCGCGGATGTCGTCGGCCGGATTGGCTGCGGGTGAACAACAACCACCCTGCGTTTTCGTGGATTCCTGCACAACGAGATGCTTGGCCATGGGGACTTCTCCTTAGATTGACAACTTTCGATATATCGACAACAAAAAAAATCAGCCTTCGAGAAGGGCAACGAACTCTGCAACCTGTTCTCGAGCCGCGGGCGCCAGGGAATAGTAGATCCAGGTACCTCGCCGCTCGGTGGTCACCAATCCCGCTTCGCGGAGAAGCCGCAGATGATGCGAAATCGTCGGCTGGGACAGCTCCTTGACGTAGTCTTCGATGTTGCAAACACAAGTCGCATCGCCAGCGTCCGCTAAGTACGCGACGATGCGCAGCCGGGTCTCATCGCCGAGCGCCTTGAAAAGAGAAACGAACGATGCAAACGACCGCTCGCGCGCCTTGCTCGGCGCCGAGCAGCAAGGCCCGGCGCGACGGATCCTGGAGACGACGGCGGTTAGTTTGCCCACCATCGAGAGGGTAGCGAACGCGTCGGCTTTGTCAATATCGAACTTCTTCGATATAAGATCATTCCGCCCCGCAATCAAGATTCCCGCACGACGAACTTGGCCTTGGCCTCAACCAGCACCTTGTCGTCCTGGATCAGTTCGGCGCGCTGAACGTAAAGAGGATGAGCGGCCGCGCTTTCCGTCCACGCCCGAGCCATCGCGAACCGTCCAGTCACCGTCGGTGCCAAATAGCGAAGATCGAGCGTCGCGGTCACTGCCACGATGCCGATAGCAAACAGCGCGTTCACCATGGCGGAGTCGAGGATCGCCGAAATCACGCCACCGTGGAGGACATTGGCGTAGCTCTGCAGCGCCGGCGAGCAATTGAACACCGCGGCCACCGACCCGTCCGCCTGTACCTTGAACCTCAGCTTCAGCCCCGTCGGATTGTGCGGTCCCGTAATCACGCACATTCCGTGCTCTCGAGCATGAATGCGGTCGAGGTTCGCCTGCGTCGGAAGGACCGACGAATCGACACTCACGAAAGAAGGTTTACCAACTGCCATCCGATCTCCTGCCAGCGGATCTGGCGACAATAACGAATTGTGCCTCAGTATGAGCCGAACACGATGGCTTGGCGAGCATCGTCCACCGGGGCCGTCGCCCCATTTCAGATCCCCCGGCCGCCCTGCCATGCTGAAGACCAAGGGCGCTCAAGGAATAGCGCAGACGGCCTTTGTGCACTCCCACCGGTTGTCTTCCGGGTTGTAAGCGCAGGTGTACGGCGGAGGAAATGGCGTCGTCAGTCCTGCGTCTGGTAGTGCGCAGTCCGAATCGTTGAGGCACAGGTCCGAAGTCGTATGGCAATAGTAGGGGGACGAACCCCAGCAGACATTCGGGGGTTGGCCCGAGAGGATTTGGGCCGAGGGAGAACAATATCCGCAGAGGCCACAATCCGAGTCCACGGCACAATTGCCTGCGACGTTACAAACGTTCGCGCTGTTGTCTGCGGAGGAGCTACGGCAAAGGCACGGTATCTTCGATCCACAATTCGAGTCGGTAAAGCACTCGTCATACGAACATCCGCCGGGCCCGACTAGGCCTTCCCAAGGGAAGCAGCGGCCGTTCACTCCGGCTTTGCACTGGGAGTCGGAGGAGCACGTCGAGCACGTCGTATTGGCGCAAGACGGCCCAGGAGCCCGCTGCGATGGGCACTGCACGGCGCTCGGGCGATGATGGATGGGTGCCTGACCAGCGCATTGGCCAGAGCTGCCACCGGAGGAGATGCTCCCGCCGCTAGATGGCAGTGAATCACCGGTGACACCACCACTGCCTGATGGGCCGGCCGTGCCACCCGAAAAGACGACACCGCCACTGCCGCAGCTCCAGCAACTGCTACCGCTGCTTCCACCACTGCCGCCTTGAGGCTCGCGAGTATTGAGGTCCATACCACTGCGACCACAGCCAACCGCAAGCAACGCGGTCAAGGTCGCGCCGAGGCTACATGCTAGGGGATGCATTGAAGCTTCCTCTCCGGGCTAGCGAGAACGCAACGGTCGTGCCAGGTTCCGGATTGTCAGACAGTCTCGACATTTATAGCTCACAGCGCGCTGCGATCTCAGAATCTTGAGGCTACTACTGCAGAAGATCTCCGAAAAGCGCGACTTGGACTCCCGTCGAGTGCGGCGCTCACACCGGCCACCTTCTTGCTGGTGCGCACCGATCTCACCGTCGTTTCGGTCTCCTGGGGTGTGGCACTTACGTGTTGGAAGGTCAGAACCCCTGTAGCCGGGTCTCGCACCATTGGGCCCCGTGCAGGCCACTCAAGGCCATGAGTTCCTGTGCGAGACACTTGATTGAGATTCGCGGCCGTCCACCGCATCCGTGAATGAGCGCGGCCCTGCTCGCTAGTACACGAACGGAATCAGCCTGCGCACCCTCTTCTGATAGTCCGCGTAGGCCGGATACTTGGCCGAAAGCCAGCGCTCCTCGCGGCGCGACTTCACGTCGAGGAACAGTAACAGAAAGACGGCATACATCACTGTCAGCGGGCCGCGCACAAAAAGGGCCCAGCCGAGAGCCAGGGCGAAAACACCGCAGTAGATGGGATGGCGGACGAAGCCATAGACTCCGGTCTGGATGAGCTGTCCGTTGTCCTTCGGGTAGGGCAAGGGTGTGAGGCCCTTGCCAAGGTTCGTGAAAGCCGCGAGCATGAGGCCGGCGCCAGCGAGCATCAGGATCACACCGGTCGGGCTCGCAAAGACAGCTAGCGAGCCGGTCCACGCGGGCATCCCGGCCGCAGTACGTGGACCGAACCCGACCGCCACGAACAGAAGCAGCTGCACGACGACGTACCACTCGCCACGTCGGCCCTTCCACCACGGCGCCTTTCCGGCTGGCTCCAGACCGGTCATAGCGATGCCCGATTGTCGGTCAGGGTAAAGCCCGCGCCAGCCGGCGGCTAGCTACGGCCAATACTCGTCGGCGCCACAGTCGAGCGCGGTGCCGTTCGGCCGACTGTCGCCATCGACATCGTCGAGTGGGAATGCCACGGTGGTATCCGTGATGAAATCCTTGCACGGCGACGTGGCGGCTTTCGTAGCGCCCGAAGAAAGATGGTAGGGCTTCGCCGAGCTGAACAGCGGGGGATTGCTATCCGTCGTGAAGCCTGTCCCAGCGACGCCGGTCGGCGACGTGGTGGACGACTTCGTCCACTTCGTGAGCGTGCAGTTGACCACTTCGCCGGAAGTGTCCGCAAGCAAGCAGGCGTCCAGGTTCTGCCCCTTTACGGAACAAGTCACTCCGAGCTGGTCGTTGTCGGCAACGGTGTTGAACCAGAAGCGATGAATGGCCGACGTGCTCGACGGATTGCCGAGATAGGCGCCGCCGAAGAGCGCGGCACCGGCAGATCCCGCCCGATTTTGCGCCAGAATCGAATTGACGATATCGAAGCCTGGGCCGTCGTTGATGAGCAAGCCGCCCCGGTTTCCGTTCACGATACAACGGTCGAGAGCAATGAACGAAGCGCCGGAGTCAACCTGGATGCCCGGCCCATTCGCGGAAGAATTGCCCGCGCCCTGAACAGTCAAACCTCGAATGTAGAGGTTTCCTGTGATGAGCTCGATGCCAGCGTTGGCCGCCCCTACCAAGATGATTGGGCTGTTCTGTCCAATGATGGATACCTGCGCTGTGCTTGACCCCAAATCCGCCGAGAACGGCAACAGAGCGGACGAGCCTTTAACGAGGATAACGCGCTTGTCGGTCTTCACGGCGGTGAGACCAGTCTGGATCTGGCAGAACGGGGTCGTTGCTGAGTTGGTAGACGTACTTGTGTTTGAACACCCCCCCACATTGTTAACGTAAATCGTCTCCGCATCCGTGGCGCATCGACCGCCGCTTTGGAACATGCAGACACCGGGCGCGCTGGTGCACTGGCTGTCGCTCGTGCACGGCTTGCAGGTATAGGTCGTCTCATCGCAAATCGGCGTGTTCCCCGAGCAGTCGTTATTGCCGTTGCCGGCGTTGCAAACCACGCACTGGCCGGCCTTGGCGCTGCCGCTAGCGCTGGGCACGCACACGGTGCCAGCTCCCATGGCGCCGCTGCCTGCGTCGGCAACGCCGCCGTCCACGCTGCCGGCGCAGCTGGCGCCGGGCGAGTCGCAACCCACGCATTGGTTCTGCACGCAGAAGGCCTTCGATGCCGTCGGGCAGTCGCCGTTCTTCACGCATTGGACGCAGCTGCCGGTGGTGGCATTGCACGTGGGCGTGGTGCCCGAGCAGACGGTGCTGACGCCACCGTCGAGGCCGCCGGCGCTGGAGCAGGAGACGCAGGTGTTTTCGGCCGAGCAGAACGGCTTGCCCGCGGCGTTGTTGCACTGGCTGCTCGTCTTGCACGCCACGCAGCGGTTGTTCACGCAGTAGCTTGCGGCAAAGCCGATACAGTCGCTGTCGGTCGAACAGGTGCCAGCCGCGTCGGGCACGCGCAGATCGGGCGTGAAGAGATCCACGACTTGGTTGACGTCGACGATCGAGGTGTCGATAGCGGTTGCATCGACGGTGATGGGCGCGTCGGCGCTGTCGCTGCCGAGGTCAATGCTGGGAGCGAGATCGATAGTCGTTGCAGCTTCGATAGGAATAACCGCATCCGGGCCGCCAGCGTCGACGTCCGGGACGCAGAGTTCTTGCTTTAGATCGCACCTGAACCCTTGGGCGCACACGCTGTAATCATGATCGCAGTAGGTGAAGTCGCGGCGTGTGGAATCGCAGCCAACGCCGAGCACGAGAAAGAGCGGAGAAACGACGAGTAGTTTGCGCATGATCTTTTGTCTCCTAGAACTTTCCGTGCAATCCGAGCGACGCCGGTCCCATCACCACTTCGACCTGAGTGCCGTCATCCCGGCCCCAGACGAACATCGAGGTCCCAGCCAACGCCGCAACGCCACCAACGCCGACCAAGGTCCAGCCCCACTTGCTGGTGTCGCGACGAATGATCGGGTGGTTCTGAATCGCGCTGTTCTTCGAGGCGTTGCCGTCCACGGCAATGTAGTAGATGCCGACGCCGATCGCCGCCAAGCCGGCAACGCCAAGGCCCAGGCCAATCATGGGCCGGGGCTGTTCCCACCACGGCGGAATCGAGCTGGCATCGACGCCCGGCCGCTGTGCAGGCGAGGCAACCACGGATGCGCCGCCCTGGGCAGGGGCCGCATTTTCCTTCATCACTCGAGTTCCCAGCTTGGTGACCCGCTCCTTGATGGTCGGCGCGAACTGGTCCTCGGCGCACAGCTCGCAGTCTTTGCCGTCCGTACCGAGCGACCGCCCGGTTTCCCCATCGCGCACGTCGAGCGACAAACGATAGCCAGCCGGGTTGGCGACCCCTTGCACGAGCAAGACGTACGTGGCGCCCGTTCGTTTCGCTACCGACGCGTAACAAGTCGCATCGGTGCAAGCGGAATCTTCGAGAGTCAAATCCTCGGGCGGCACCATGGCCACCGACAAGTCGTCCAAAGCCGATGCGACCGCCTGGCGCACGCTGAGCTTGAGTCGAGACGTCGTCTGAACAGTATCCACGACGACCACCTTCGCCTGCGCAAAAGCCGCGGCCGGAAGCGTGGTCATCCCCACCAAGACCAAGAGTCCACAGAAGTTCTTTCGTTTGCCAAACATGGCGCAACGATTGGGCAACATGGCCTTCTAGTCAAGTGCCTGTTGCGTTTGCCTTGGGGCTATTTCTCGACGGAGATGGGCAAGGCGGCTGGCGGCCGTCTAGTGGCTCCTAGTGGTGCGCTCGGAAGGCGCCCGCGACACCCAGCAACACCAGCCCGGCGCCTGCCAAGGTCACGCCCGCGATACGCTCGCCAAGAATCAGCCAGCCGAAGAAAGCCG
>CAZTTW010000138.1:0-8802 GCA_964616265.1 uncultured Myxococcales bacterium
GCAAGTTCCTGGTGAAGGTGAACGCGAATATCGGCAACTCCGCGCTTTCATCGTCGCTGGCCGAGGAAGTGGAAAAGCTTCAGTGGGCGGCGCGCTGGGGGGCGGACACGGTGATGGATCTCTCCACCGGCAGCCGAATCCGCGAAACCCGAGAAGGCATCTTGCGCAACTCCGCCGTGCCGATCGGAACCGTGCCGCTTTACGAATGCCTGGAGAAAGTTGGCGGTCGCATCGAGGATCTCAGCATCGAGCTGTTCATCGAGACCATCACCGAGCAAGCAGAGCAGGGCGTGGACTACTTCACGATTCACGCCGGACTGAGGCGCGCTCACGTCCCGCTTACGGCCAAGCGGACGGCCGGCATCGTGTCCCGTGGCGGCTCGATCATGGCCAAATGGTGCCAGGTGCATGGCAAAGAGAATTTCCTCTATGAACACTTCGAAGCGCTGTGCGAGGTGGCGAAGCAATACGACGTCGCTTTTTCACTCGGCGACGGCTTGCGTCCGGGGTGCTTGGCGGACGCCAACGACGAGGCCCAATTCGCCGAGCTGGGAAGCTTGGGCGAGCTGACGAAGCTTGCGTGGAAGCACGACGTGCAAGTGATGATCGAGGGGCCGGGCCACGTTCCGCTCGATCGCATCAAAGAAAACATGGATCGTCAGGTCGAGGCGTGTTTCGGTGCACCTTTCTACACGCTTGGTCCGGTAGTGACCGACATCGCTCCCGGCTACGATCATATTACTTCGGCGATTGGCGCGACGATGATCGGTTGGTACGGCACGGCCATGCTTTGCTACGTAACCCCCAAGGAGCACCTTGGCTTACCGAACCGTGACGACGTCAAAGCCGGCGTGATCGCCTACAAAATTGCTGCGCACGCGGCCGATGTCGCCAAGGGGCATCCCGGTGCTCGCGCTCGCGATGACGCCATGGCGCGTGCACGTTTTGCGTTTCGCTGGGACGACCAGTTCAATCTGTCCCTCGACCCGCCGACGGCTCGCCGCTATCATGATGAATCGATGCCGGCTGATGTTGCCCGCGAGTCTCGATTTTGCTCGATGTGCGGCCCGGCGTTTTGTGCCATGCGGATCACTCAGGAACTTCGCGACGGAGCTGCAGCGGCCTTGGCCGATCGGTGTGGCGCGCAGGCTGGAACATGCGAAAAACAGGTACAAAGGGGATAGCGTGATCGGTCGGTTGGCGCTTGCGTTTCTCTTGTTCGCCGTGTTTTCGCCGCGCGCGCTCGCCGACAGCGAAGCTGTTGCCCGTAAGCACGCCACTCGGGCGAACAAGCTGGCTGCGCAGAACAAGTGTCGACGTGCTCTGCCCGAGTTCAATCGCGCTTACGAGACGCTCAAGGATCCCATCCTGCTGTTCAACCGCGCCGAATGCCAGCGCAAGCTCGGCAACGCCCAAGAGGCGCTGAAGGACTACGAGCAATTCTTGTCCGACATGCCGACGGCACCGAACCGTGCCAGCGTTGAGGCGCACATCGCAACCTTGCGCGCGGAGGGCTCGGCCCAGCCGTCATCCACATCCACGGCGCCTGCTGCCCAGCCAGCGTCCGCGCCGTCGGATACTGACACGAAGTCCGAGAAGAATGCCGAGCCGTCTGGCCGCGCTGAAAAGTGGGAATGATAGAAACGGGGCCGGCCTGCGGGCTAGGTCTCGCGGAACGCACTTGGACAGTAGGCGGCGAGCGGGCAGCGGTCGCATTTCGGCTTTCGTGCAAGGCAGAGGCGGCGTCCGTGCCAGATGAGCTGGTGCGATAGCAGGATCCAGCGCTCGCGTGGGATGATCTCCATCAGGTCGCGTTCAATCTGCGTGGGGCTCGATCCGCGTGTCACCCCCAGCCGTTGCGACAAACGCATGACGTGCGTGTCCACGACAACGCCTTCGGCGATGCCGAAGCCGGTGCCGAGCACCACGTTGGCGGTCTTTCGCGCGACCCCGGAAAGGGCGAGCAGCGCGGGCATCGTGCGCGGCACGTTGCCGTCCCACTGACTCTCGATGGCGCGTGCCGCACCGATGAGGTTCTTGGCCTTGTTGCGGAAGAAACCCGTCGATCGAATGATCGATTCGAGCCGCTGCTGCGATGCTTGCGCCATCGCTGCCGCCGTCGGGTAGTGGGCGAAGAGCGTCGGTGTCACCTTGTTCACGCGCTCGTCGGTGCATTGCGCAGACAGGATGGTTGCGCACAAAAGCTGGAATGGATCATTGCGGATGAGCTCGCAATTCGCCTCGGGGTAGAGCCTATCGAGCTCGCGCAAAATGGCATCGACCCGTCCGGGATCGGGCGGCCACGCCTGGCGCAGCGGCTTGCGCATGGCCTTCGTGATGATGCGTGCCGGTCTCGTTGCCTGCACGCCTTCTCTGCGCGCCTGCATGGCGGATTTTGTGGCCTTGCCGCGATTGAGCTTTAATGGTTGTCGCATGGACGAGAGCCCCGAAGAACTCGAACGAATTCGGCACGAAGCCGATGCGATAGACCCTCACAAATACCGCAGGCGCCGACGCATCGCCAGCCTCGCCGTCGCGGTCGTGTTCTGCACCGCCGCGACATGGGTCGCCATTCGCATGGCGGTCGCCAGTCGCAATCCGTGCGAGCGCGTGCGCGACTACTTCTGCAAGAAACACCTGGTAGACGTCGAGAAGTGCAACAGCTATCAGGGCGTCTACAAAGAGTCGGTCGAGGACTCAAGCTCGAAAATGCGCGGCGTGATTCGCGATCAGTGCCTGACCAAGATCAACCGCATGCGGGACGAAGACGGCATTAACGTTGATTGATGGAAACCCTGAAAGGGTTTCCATGCCTTCCCGCTCTGGCTCCGCCGAGCAAGCTCAGCTGCGCCCACGCGGCACTGCCGCCGCCTCTGACTTGAAATGACCTCGCACCGCGCAGCAGGCAGAGGCCGCCTCGCGTAGCGAGGCGGGTGAGGGGTTACACGCTGAACGACGAGCCGCAGCCGCAGGTCGACTTCACGTTCGGATTGGTGAACTTGAAGCCCGAGCCCTGCACGCTTTCGACGTAGTCGATCTCGGTGCCCGCCAGATACATCAAGCTCATCTGGTCGCACACCATGCGGATGCCCTGCGATTCAAAGACCTGATCGATCTCCTGGGGCTGGTCGAAGAACAGATCGTACGAGAAGCCAGAGCAACCGCCGCCCATCACCTTCAGTCGGAGGCCGTATCCGTCCTCGATCTTCTCCTCGGCGCGAATGGCTTTGACTTTTTCCGCAGCTCGCAAGCTCAGCTTGACCAGCTCCTGGGCTCCCTCGACCTGCGACTCTTCCTTGCTCTCGGCAACTGACGACGACATTGTGACTCCTTGGTACAGGATTCTACCCGCGCTTTGGGATGCTGGCCACCTGATCCAGGTTTCGCAAGAAGGGCGATCAAAGCATCAAAAGGGCTTGGTCGTTTCGGCGCGCCAGTCGGGTGTGCGCATGCTCGTCACATTCCAAATTCGCAGCATCTCGGCCTTGCCTTTGACTCTTACCGGGGTCAGCGCCGTGGCATTCACGGCCGACTGCACGCGGGCGAACGTGGCTTCCGAGACGAGAACCTCGTTCGCTTTGGCGACGCTGCACAGGCGTGACGCCGTGTTGACTGCATCACCGATGGCGGTGTACTGAAGGGCGCGCGAGCTGCCGATGGCACCCGTCACCACGGTTCCGGTGTTGACGCCGATGCCGATCCTTATTTCCTCTTGGCCCTCGGCCGTACGACGCCGGTTGAAGTCGGCGAGCACCGTCAGCATGTCGAGAGCGCACTCGACTGCTTTGATTTCGGCGTTAGGCAGGGCTAGCGGCGCGCCGAACAGCGCCACGATCTCGTCGCCGACGAACTTATCCAGCGTGCCCTCGTGCTTGAAGATGACGTCTACCATCAACTCGAAATACTCGTTGAGCAGGCGGACGATGTCCTGTGGCGCCCGCGTTTCGCTCATGGCGGTAAAGCCGCGAATGTCCGAGAAGAGCATCGTGACTTCGTTGAGGGCGCCGCCCTTTTCGAGCTGCAGGTTGCCCGCTACGACCTGTTCCACCAGATTCGGCGAAAGCAGCCGCTGAAACTGCGCGCGCGTCTTGGCCTCGTGCTCGATCTTGAGCGCGAGCATGGCGTTGTGAATGGCCACTGCGGCTTGGTTGCCGATGCTGACGAAGATCTGCAGATCCTTTTCGCCAAACGCGTTCGCCGCGACCATCGAGTCGAGGTGCATGATGCCGAGGAGCTGGTCCTGGTGAATCAACGGCACGGTCATGGTCGAGCGAATGCCCTGCATGATGATCGACCGCGCGCCCTGGAAGCGACTGTCGGCGCTAGCGTCGGACGAGAGCACGGCGGTCTTGTGCTGAACGACCTCCGATAGGATCGAGCGCGAGAGCAGAATCTGCTCGTTGCGACCGTCGCGCGTCTTGGCCACGCGCGGGTGCGGCCCGTCCGCCTCCATGAGCAGAATCACGCCGCGATCGGCGGGAATCAGGTCGAAGGCCTTCATGATGATCTTTTCGAGCAAGCCATCGATGTCTACTTCGAGACCGATGGAACGACCGAGCTCGTGTGCCAGACGCAGTTTTTCGTAGTCCGCGCGCAACGCCTCGACGCTGGTGATTTGCTTCTCTGGCAGAAACTCGGCGCTGGCTTGCACTTTCTGCTGAATGAAGGTGCCGTCGCTCGGCGCCGGCGGTTCGATGCTCACCTGTTGCGCCGCTTGTTGGGCCTGGGTCGAGGCGGCGAGAAAGATGAGGATCGTTCCGCCCAGCGTAATTTCGTCGCCGTCGGCGAGCACGTAGTCGCCGATGCGCTGGTCTTTCATGAACGAGCCGTTGAGGCTGCCGAGGTCGCGGTACAGAAAGGTATCGTCGGGCTGGCGAATAATCTGCGCGTGCTCTTTCGAGACGATGCGGTCGAGGATCTGGACGGCGTTGTGCGGGTGGCGGCCGATGGTGGTGACGGGGCCTAGCTCGAACTCGCGGCGGTCCTCGCTGCTCTGAACGATTATCTTCGCCATGCCTAGCCCGGCGATTCTATCACGGCCGTGCGTCTACCAGTCGACTCGTGTCGCGTCCGAGACGACTTTCGGCGAGACCTCGAACTCGTAGGTCTTGTCGGGAACGGGGAAGTGCGCCTTCGCCTTGAATCGAACTTCGAGCCCGATCTCTTTCGGGCTGCGGTACAGGAAGATTTTAGCAGCTTTGGCGTTGATTCCCGCCTTTTCGAGCTCGGCAGCGATGCTCGTCTTGATCTCCTCCAGCATGGCCTGGGTGACGTCGCTCGAACGAAGGTTTGCCTTGTAGAGCGCAGGCACGTGGTCGTACAGGATGGCCTTGGCGCGTGACGAGGCGGAGTACACCGGCCACAGGCAGACGAGCACATACCCGACTAGTCCCATCCCGATTAGAAGGCCAAAGCTGACGATGTTGAACGAGCTGGGCTGCTTGTACTTCATCCTCGCTATCCTCCCTGGCTTCCGGTGCCTGGCTTCCGGTGCTGTCTTCCTATCCCCCCTGCGGCGTGGTGACCGTCGCCGGCGCGTCCTGCGGACGCCCCAAGTTGCGCGCGAGTTGGCTGCGCATGCATACGAGACCTATCCCGATCTGGATGGCATTGGCCATCACACGGCAGACGAGATTGGCGGACAGGATGGCTGTGCGGTGCGATTCGCTGGTCGTTCCGGGAGCGTAGGCGGCAAAGAAAAGGATCAGCATGGCTTCAGCGGTTCCGAGTCCTTGGGGAGAAATCGGCAGAACGGTAACGAAATAAACGATCGGAAGACACAAGATGGCTTTGCCTACCGGGATGACGACGCCGAAGGCCGCAAGCGAAAACCAGCTCAGCGCAAGCAGGCTGGCGATGTGCGGGAGGCGTACCAGCATGGCGCGCAGATGTCCGCCGATTCCTGCCGACAGAAGCACGTCGAAGATCGGTCGCTTGGCGAGCCAGCTCGGCTTGACGGACACGAGCGCGACGTAAACCGCGAGCCCAGCGTAGGCGATGAGCACGATCATGCGCAGCCCTGCTGGTACGTCCGGCGCGAGCGCCAGGCCCAGCGTGGCGAGCACGAGCAGGACCAGCACGTTGATACCCATGACGAGCAGGACGGCGGCGGTTCCTCGGAGGACCGGCACGCCGCGGGAGCGGTTGACGAAGTAGACGATGGCGCCCTGGCCGACGCTGTAGTTGAGCAACGCCAGGATATAGGTGGCGCCACGCACGACCAGGACCTCGAGATACGACAGCGGCGCGACGAACCAGCCAAAGGTCTTTTTGATGGCAAAGGAATCCGCCAGATAGACGGCCACGATCAGAATGGCATTGACCGGAATCGTCCACCAGCGAGCGTTGCGGAGGTCCTCGGCGACTTTGGCGAAAGAGATGCCGCGGAACAGGTAGACGAGGATGGCGATGGCGACCGCCCAAGCCAAGATGGGGCCAAGTTTCTTACGCATGCGGGAGCCCACTATTGCATGAAACCGCGTCGAGTTCGCGGTGGCGCTCCTGAGATTGGAGCGTGGCGCGTCCTCTTGTGTATTGTTGCGGCCTCAGCCACACTGAGACAGGACCGCCTCATGAGTGAAATTCCGGACGACAACCGTCAACCCCAAGCGACATCGGGGGAGAGCGGAGGTGCCGACGCCGTGCCGTCGGAGTCCGTGGCGGCCGCCCATTCCGCGCTTGCCGAAAGCCTGGCCGAAGTTCGCCTGGGCTTGGCCTTCTACCTTTTCGTCGAGCCGTTCAGCGGCGGTAAGGTCGTCGTCGACTTGTCGTCGGGGGGCGGTCCTGGCGGCGAGGTTTTGCGCAAAGCGGGCGCCGTCGACGTCTTGTCGCCGGGCAATCCGAGGTTGCCTTTGCCCTTCCCCGACGGTGGCGCCGATTTGGTGATTGGGGCCATCCCAGCCCCTGCGCTCGGTGATGATCGCCAGCGCGCCGCTCTGCTTGACGAAGTTCGTCGGATCCTGCGTCCGGACGGCATGTGTATCTTGCGTGCTACCTCCTTGGCACTGGATGGCCTGGCTGTAGGCGGCTCGCTGCGCGCGACGTTGACGGACATGATGCTGGAGCATTTCGCCACCGTCGACATCGTGGAAGAGACTCCTTTCCGAGCCGTCTCGTATTTTGTGCCAGGCAGCGACGATCTAGCCGTGAGCGAGGCGATGGCAAAGGTTGGCGGCAAGCCCTCGCACCTGATCGCGTTGGTGACGCCGGCCGCGGAGCGCGCGTGGCATCTGTCGGAAAGCCTTCTCGTGCCCATCGGCCCAGGCGAGGCAGCCATTTCCAGCGACGGTGAGCTCGCCGCTTGGCGCGCCGAGGTCGAACGCCTGACCCTTGCCAACGCGGCGGTCGCCCGCGAGCGGGACGAGCTGCGCGAGCGACAGATGACCTTGCAGGATCAATCGGAACGTCTGGGCAAGACGGTGGCGGCGTTGCGCCGGGACGTCGAGCGGTATTTGCGCCAGATTGGCGATGATGCCGCGGCTCGCGAATTGCTCACGCTCGACCGCGATCAGATGAAGCGGAAGCTTGCGGCTCTCGAGACCGCGGCCGAATCCGCCAACCGAGACAGCGAACGTCAGGCGTCGACGGTGCAGGCCCTGCGCAAGGAAGTGGATCGCTTGCGAGCGGCCCGCGGCCAAGCGCCGGGCGTCGGCCACTAGCCACGCGTTCGGCGCTGGAGCGCGAACAGAAGCATCAGCAGCACCGCGCTTGCGCTGAAGGGATCGGGTGGCGTGCCAGCACCAAGATCGCATCCACTGCGGGAGCCAGCGCCAGCGGCAGCAGCGTCGGCTCGCGCAATCGTCGGCCGCGCCCAGGCGTCTTCGCCGCCGACGAAGACAGAGCTGCCGTCGCTAGAGCCGGGTGTTGGGTTCGGCCCGACGGAGCTGACTGCGGACGCGTCGGTGGCAGCCCCGGCGTCTGGGCTGGGCGCATCGACGGCGGCGTCCGGAGCTTCCGCAAAGAGGCTCGGCTTCGTGCCGCCGGGCCAAGCGCCGAGGCCAGACAGCATTTGCTGATACGAGTTCTGCGTCGGCTTCCCTGCGACGCAGGCACTCGAGCTATCTTGTGCGATTGTCATGGTTTCGTCGACGAATCCGGCGGCCGTGCTGCGCACCGATGGATACATGATATCCGTCAAGTTGGTCGTGTGGACCAGCCCGACGAGGTGGCCATGCTCGTGCGCGATGATGGTGGCGCAGTCGTGGGCACTCTTGCCGCACTCGATGGCCAAAGCCGTCTGTCCCGGATTGTTCAGGCAGCTTCCGGGGGCCAAGCCGCCTTCGTCGGCCGCTACACCGCCGGTTAGGTCGGCTGCCTCTGCTTGGCACTGGGGCCAGCTGCCGGTGATGACGATGGTGTCGTAGTCGTGGCCCGACGGTCGGGTGAGCGTAAAGACGAGGTTGAAATCCGCATACCATTTGTCCAAGAAGCCCTGCACACTGCGCTTGCATTCGTCTGGGTCGGTAGTCGACGGGCCGCCGGAGGTCGCTTGGTAGTTGCATACGAACGCGGGCGGCCTCAGGTCGCTGCAGTACGCGTTGTCCGTCGGTATTGCGCCGCCATCGGCGTACCAAAGCCAAACGTAGGCCGTCTCGCCTGCCGCCACCTGCTTGGCCGAAAGAGTCGCCACCACGGCTACCAGCCACAGCATCGAGCGGGTTCGTTTGCCTTGGCGCAACATGGCCTGAGCAGTTCATTTTACACCTGGTCGACCATCTCCGCTTTCCTGGTCAAGCCAGGGCGAGAATGGGTTCTGTTGCGATAGTTCAGCAAAATGTCCCCGAGTCATGGCCAGCTCCTAGT
>CAZTTW010000139.1:0-8781 GCA_964616265.1 uncultured Myxococcales bacterium
CGCAAGGAATCGATTACGCGAATCCGGTCGAGGCGGCACGCGAGGCTATTCTTCGTGTGCCAGAGTTCGGAATTCCGGACCAGGGACAGGCGTGGTGGGGCAAAGACGTACGAGAGGCTGTAACGGACGCCGCGGTCGACACTTGTCAGGCGTTGGCGGACACCGCCCCAGCCCTCGCACAACCCAAAGACGGAGTCCCTCACGAGGAAGACCGGATAACGAAGCTGCTTGCCGAACTACTGCGCCAGCGAGTTTTGAAGCTCCGCTGGCATGTCAGTTCGCAAGAGCATGGTGGTTACACTGACAAAGATTCGTCAACTGGGCGCGGAGGCATTGGCGAACTTGACCTTGAGATCCGGGCTGGGTCCGCTCACGTTGCAGTCGGCGAAGCCGTCCTGGTGTCAAACTTCGATGCCACCAAGCTGAAGGAGCATTTCCGTAAGATCTTCAGCTACGCGCCACCTGGGGTCCCGATCATGCTTTTCCTCATCTGGAGCTATGGCCCGAATCCCGCGCACATTTGGAAGAAATTCTGCACGGAGATCGCTGAGCCCCAAGCCCCTGATGGATTCAAGTTTCTCCAGTGGATATCACCTGACCGCGGACCGGAGTCTGGAGTTTGGCATAGAGTCTCGGAGCACAGCCACCCCGATTCCGGTACCTGCCGGATTGCGCACGTGCTGGTGGATCTCCGGCAGGCGTCTCGTAGAGCTGTGCGTACCGGTTTAGACGGTTGAGTCGCCAGTTTTTTTCGTGGCTTTGCCCAACAATTGACGCCACCCAACAATTCCCGCGAAAATCCAGCCGTAGGCCGCTCCAATCGTCGCGCCAGATATCAATTATTGGGCAAAGCCATTCGGCGGCGGTCCGTGGCCGAGCAGCGATGATGCCGCGGACGGCACAGGCTTCCGCCACTCGCCGCCGAGTCGCCTGCAAGTGCGGGCTGGCCGTCCCGCCCGCCTCTCTCGGAGTGGTCGCGACCGTCCTTCAGAGCCTCTCCGAAATCGCCGTATCCACGATCGTAAGTCCGGCAGGATTTCCCGGCGACCGCGGTACCTCCTTGAGGTGCGCTCGCAGGAAAACATGCCCGAGCGCGCTCGCCCCACCCGACCGGTCGACTGGTATCGGTCGAAGCTCACCATGACTTCCAGATGCTGAGTTCGGGTGATCACAACTTGGGCTTCTTTCCCGCTCTCGCGCTCGTCGTGAACGCGCCCTGATGTGCCACGCTCGACGAGCGCCTTCCGTTCGACCAAACCAAGTCCAGCCTTCACCACGGGCTGGGCCTTGCTTTGCTTCGGTGCACCCGAGGCTCGGGTTCTCCTCGCACTCGGTAACCGGCAGGGGCTGCAGTACGTTGACGCCCAGAGCGTTCAGATAGGGTACCTTCTCGATGACGTCGATAAACGTCCATTGACGGCGCCGCTCGGCGGGTAGGTCGCGACATGCACCCGGTAGATGATCATGTTCGCAAATTCGGCGTCACGAACTGCCCGTCGTGCCACGGGTAGGCGCCCGGATCGCGCACGATGCCCGCATTATTGAGCTCGGCTCGACTTCGACCACGTTCGCGAACACGGCTTCACTCTGTGAGTTGACCATGGCTTTATGCTCCTATCCGTTGCGCGGGTGCAGAATGCTTTTCGGCGTCGGTGCGATCCGAAGCCTCGACTGACAAAGACAAGGGCGCGGCCCTTTGCCGTGCAGGCGTGGCATGACGAGCGCCACGGCGAGGAGACCGAGTTGCACGACACCGATCACCAACGCCAACGGAAGACCGAGCACTTGCCCCTGGCCTGCGCGCTCGGGATCGGTCCAGGCCGTGCCCGGGAAGGTGATGCTCCCGGTGTTGCTGATCCAGTAGAGCGAAGCAAACAAGATCGCCGTGCGCAGACGAGTGGCCTTCGGGTCCCTCCGCCATGTGTAGAGCAGGGCACATGCTCCGAGCGCGGTTGCCAGCAGCATGGTTTGGGCGTCGTGGAACCTCGCGTGCGGAGGCCACCTGGGATTGAACAGATGCGTCTCGTTGAAGTCCGCGACGTAGGCTCCCACCATCGTGGTGGCGACGCATACGGTGACCAGGAGCTGTTTCTTGGTCGTTGCCATCGTGCATTCTCCTTTGCGGTCAGCATCGGGGGCAGACGCCGGATGCGCCTGACGGCCTGGGCTTAAGGGACACCCGAGCCCGTTTGTTTCTTGCGGTGCAGGCTGTTCGCCGCCGCCGAGTCATCTTCGACGAGGGCGATACGGGCCCGTCTAAGCGCTTTAATGCGGATGCAGCAGCTCGGCATAGCCAATCCGGTGCAGGAACTCGCTGCGCACACGGTCCATCACCGTGAAAGTGACGGCGGCGCCATCGCTCGCCGGATCGACATGGACTCGGAGCGGCCGCTCGCCGAACCGGCGCGGCGACGATGTCGACCACGGCGCGGCCCACCGCTTTGGGATCGGCATCTTTGGGCGAGGTTCCGGCGAGGGCTTCCTGCATTTTGTCGAGAAAGCCATCGGGATAAGCCGCGACGTATTCGCCCTCTGTGTCCGTGTCTTCCGGCTTACCCGCATTGAGGAAGTGATTGGTGCCGGTCGTGAAGGCCCCGGGCACGACGATCGAGCTTTCGATCCCGAAGGGCGCCAGCTCTTTGGCGTAGCAGACGGCCAGCGCGTCCAGCCCCGCCTTAGCGGCGAAATAGGGACCGAGCAGCGGCGGGACGCCACCCGCGACGCTGCTGCTCGACACCCAAATGAGCAGGCCTGAACGGGCCTTTCGCATGTGCGGCAGCACCGCGCGGTTGACTCGGTGTGTGCCGAGCACATTGATGTCATATTGCTGCGCGAGTTGATCCGGCGTGAAGGCTTCGGTCGGCCCGTACACCATATGGCCGGCATTTTGGACGAGCACATCAATTCGACCGAACGCATCAATGATTGCCTGAACAGCGGCTTCAATCGAGTTTTGGTCCTGCACGTCGAGTTCGATCGAGCGCAGGTCCACGCGCTTTTCCGCGGCGAAAGCAGTGTTGTCTTTCGCCTTATCTGCATTCTTCCCCTTGGTGCCGCGCATCGAGGCGAATACGGTGTGTCCTGCGCAAGCGAGATCGCGCGCGATCATCTGCCCGAATCCGCTGGAGGCCCCGGTTACGAGTGTGACAAGCGCCATTAGATTAGGCCGCCGTTGGCGCGCAGCACCTGACCGCTCACCCAGTGACCATCCGGTCCCACAAGGAAGGAGATCGTGGCGGCGATGTCCTCAGGCTCGGCCAGCCGACCGAGCGGGATCATTTTGGTGACCTGTGCGACTTCCTCGTCGGTCTTGTCGTCGAGGAACAGCTTGGTCGCGACCGGACCGGGGGCGATCGCGTTCACGGTGATCTTCCGCTTGCCGAGCTCCTTTGCCAAGATGTGAGTCATTGCTTCGACGCCCGCCTTCGTCGCAGCGTAGACGCCGTAGGTCGGCTGATAGAGGCCGACGACGCTTGATGAGAAGCTGACGATGCGGCCACCATCGCGGATGCGCTTGGCACCCTCGCGAAGGCAGTTAAACACGCCCTTCAGGTTCACGGCGACATGGCTGTCGAAGAGGGCGTCATCGCATTGAGCGATGGGGGCGAGCTTCATAACACCGGCGTTGTTCACAAGGACGTCGATACCGCCGAAGGACGACTCCGCGGTGTCGAAGAGGGTGCGCACGTCCGCCGCGCTGCTGACATCCGCCTGAACGGCGACGGCGTGTCCGCCCGTCGATTCGATTTTCTGGACGAGGGCGGCTGCGGATGCGGCGTCGCCCGCGTAATTAACTACAACCGAAAAGCCGTCGTTTGCCAGTCGCTCCACAACGGCGGCTCCGATCCCGTGAGCGGCTCCGGTCACGAGCGCGACTTTCGGCGATTGACTGTTAGTTCTGTTCACCATTCGAGTTCTCCTTTGTTCTTCGGCAGTGATTTCGAAAACGTCACCCATGCTCCTTCTTTTCCTGCTGTCGCCTCCATGGGTATCTGAATAGGAGCCGTCGAGATCCAGGTAACGCCATGACACAGCAATCCGACCCAAACCCATTTCTTGGAAAATCGCCGGGAGTCGATACCCAATACCAAAGCATTGAGACTGTGAAGAGCGTAAGGACAATCAGCGGAATTACGTAAACGGCCAGAACACCCTGACCGCTTTCGTGATGGAGCACAGGGAATTCTCTTGGCCCTGCGTAAATCCAGGCACGGTCAGTGGCAAAGTGCTCCATCAGGCTGGCGCCCAGGCCATAGAAGCACAGCATGAAATATAGGAGCGCAAAGGCGGCCTTGTTCATTCTTGAGGGTCCTCGATAAGCAACAGAACGGCGTTCACTTTCCCAGGCTGACGTAGTGGCCCAGCATCGACGGGTTCAACGCCTGCTCGACGCCCGTTAGCCAGCCTTGAGTTGTCGCGCAGCCGCGTCCGCAGTGTCTTCGGGACGCGTGTTGAAGGCGATCGCCGCCTTGGGCGCGGACTTGTGGATGATGTTCACCACAGTCTCGAACAGCACCAGACTCTTGGGGGGGAGCCTGAGGCCGCCGCCGATCACCACGCAGTCGTAGGCGGCGGCTTTCAACGCGGCTTCCAGCATGGCATTGCCGGCCGCATCGGGCGTGATCATGCAGGTGTCGCCTTGCCAACCCCGTTCCTCGATCTTTGCTACCCCCAGGGCAATTCCGGCGTTGATCTTTTCGGCATTGAAGCCGGGTGGCAGAGAGGGATCCGAGAAATCGACCGTTTCAGGCTTCTGGCCGACGAATAAAATCCGGGTCATCTGGTTTCTCCATTCGGGTGGGTTGATCGGACGGGGTGAGCAATGTTGCAGTGGGCGATATTGCTCCGAAGAAATGCTCCAGCGACATCCAGCGCCTCGCGAGCGGCGTGCAGAAGGGCGAGGTTGGCGGGGAAGACGTGCGCCATGCCCTGCCAGACGTGAAGTTCGGCCGTGGAGCCGGATTTCGCCACCAAGTCGGCGTATCGGCGCGCGTCGTCGAGCAGGATCTCGTCCTCGCCGACGTGAAGTTGGATAGGGGGCAGGCCGGCCAGGTCGCCATACAGAGGGGAGGCGCGGGGATCCTTAGCATCTTCCTTTCCGAGATAGAGTTGTCGGGCGATTTCCAGCGCACCACGGCTCAACAACGGGTCGTGCTTCGCTCGGCTTTCGATGCTCTCACCGGTCAAGGCGAGATCGGTCCATGGCGACATCACACAGGCGGCAACTGGTGAAGGAGTCATCCCGTCGCGCGCGGCTTGGGTCATCCGCTCCGCGGTGGCCAGGGCAAGTCCCCCGCCGGCGGAATCGCCGACGATGGCGATGCAGGAGAAGCCGGCAGCGCTCAATCCGAAATAGGCCGCTTCGGCGTCCTCGACTGCCGCAGGAAAAGGTCGCTCTGGCGCGAGTCCATAGTCTGCGACGAATACAGGCGCCCTGGCGCGCGATGCCATCTGCCCTGCAAAATGTCGATAGGCTTGCGCCGATCCGACAACGTAGGCACCGCCATGAAGGTAGAGGATCGCGCCGTCGGTGACGGCGTCGGCTGGGCGGCACCACCAGCCGGCCACGTCTCCGACCACGGTGGACTCGTAGGTGACGCCCTCAGCTGACGGCGTCTTGCTCATGAGCTCATCAAACGCGGCACGCCCCGCCGGTCCCAGATCTGCAGGCGGCTGAAGTTTGATTATCGTGCGCATCGCCAACATCGCGGCGCGGTCGGCGAGATGTTCAGAGTGATGGGTCGTTGTCGCCGCTGCGGGCTTGGCTGCGCTCATGCCGTCAGTTCCTTAGCGCGGGTCGCGGCCAGCCTCTCGGTTAGGGCGACGATATGATCGACGACGAACTCGGGCCGTTCCTCGGTCATAAAATGCCCGCAGCCAGCGAGTGTGTGCGCCTCGACGTTTGCGGCGACCATCGCGACCATGTCTCCGACCTTGTCGCCTAGCCCCTTCTCTCCGCCCAGCGCGACCACTGGCACGGAGATCTTTGCGCTCATCAGCGGCTCAGTCTGATCAATGCTTGCGAAAGCGGCGCGGTAGATGCCCATGCTGCCGAGCACGCCTTCCTTGCCCGCGAAGGTTCGCAGATATTCATCTACCGCCTCCGGCGTGATAGCGGCGTGATTGACGACATGGTCGCCCTCATAGAACCATGTGAGGAACGCGCGCTCATTGCCGACGATCAACCGCTCGGGAACGCCCGGCGCGAGCGGCAGGATCCACCACCACATCGATCCCTCGGCCATCCCTTGCGCCGTGTAGGAAAACACCTGCCGCAGCAGTGGTCCAAGCATCACCGGAGCTTCGATATAAAGCAGGCCCGCAATCTCCTCCGGGTTGTCGGCGGTCCAGATCAGTGCGGGCAGCGCGCCCATGTCGTGTGCCGCGTGGATCAACGGCTTGCCATCTCCAAAGCTGATCGCGGCGACGAGCGCGCGGCACTCCTCGGCCAGAGACCTGGCGTCGTAGCCGTCATTGCCGGCAGGCTTGTCGCTGTCGCCGTAGCCACGCATGTCAGGGATCAGCACTGCAAGTCCGGCCCGGGCGAGTGCTGGCGCAACGTCGCGCCAGGCATACGCAGTCGACAGGAATCCGTGCCAAAGGATGACCGGTTGCCTTCTCGGGTCGCCGCCGATCCAATAGTGCAGGCGGACTCCGGCAACCGTCGCCGTCTTGCTTTCGAAGCCAGGGATCACGGCTGGGGAGAGGGTCATTGTCGCCATCTCAATAGACCGCGAGCATCGGCGGATCGGCCGCCAGAAAGGGAACCAGCGCCATACCCTGGGGCGTCGCCCAGTTGCCGACGAGTTCGGCCACCATGGTGTTGGTCGAGGTCAACCAGACGCCGGCGCGTTCCATGCGCCGCCGTGCGGTATCCTCGCCGATCGTGAAGCTCGAACCGCTGGCGTCGAGCACGGCCTGCACCTCATATCCCGCCTCCACCGCGCTGATCGTGGGAAAGACGAGGCAGATGTCGGTGGTGACTGCCGCAATGATCAGCTGCTTGCGACCCGTGTCTGCCACCGCCTTACTGAAGTTCGCGTCGTTCCAGGCGTTGACGACCCCCTGGCGCTGCACCCGTCTGGCGAAGGCGGCAGGCGCCGTGCGTTCCAGCCACGGATGGAGTGGCCCCTGCACATGATCCTCCTGGCTGGAGGTCATCACGATCGGCATATCGAAAGCGAGCGCGGCCTTGGCGAGCGTGACGGCGTTGCGTATCGATTGGTCAGACGTAATGTTCTTGATCAACTGGATCGTGCCGACCTGATGATCGATTAGCAGCAAGGCACACTGGTCAGGCTTGAAATGCGGTGAATTGTCCATTGTCGTATCCTTTGACTACGTAATGTTCTTGATCAACTGGATCGTGCCGACCTGATGATCGATTAGCAGCAAGGCACACTGGTCAGGCTTGAAATGCGGTGAATTGTCCATTGTCGTATCCTTTGACTTTCTGGGGTTAGGCGGCGTTAGCGAGCAGCGGGTAGTCGGTGTAGCCCTTGGGTCCGGTGCCATAGAAAGTGGCCGGATCGGGCTTGGTGAGAGACGCGTCGCTGCGCATGCGTTCAACCAGGTCTGGGTTGGCGATGAACGGCACGCCGAAGGCGACGATGTCGGCGTGGCCGGCGGCGATCACGGCATTGCCCGTGGTCCTATCGAAGCCGGTGTTGACGATGATGGGGACCGAGGTCATCGACCGGAAGGTCTCGGCGACATTCCTGATCTGCACGCCCCGCGCGGCGTCCTTCGCGTTGGGCTCCAAGAGGCAGAGGTATCCGACGCCGAGCGCATCGAGCGCGCGGACAACGAATCCGAACGTCGTCAGCTTGTCGCCGTCGTCCACACCGTAGAGGAAGCTCGACGGGGATAGGCGCACGCCAATGCGGTTGGCCGACCAAGCGTCGATCATCGCCTGGGTCGTCTCAAGCATCAGCCGCGCCCGGTTCTCGATCGGGCCACCATAGGCGTCAGCGCGTTGGTTGCTGCCATCCTGCAGGAATTGGTCCTGAAGGTAGCCATTGGCCCCGTGCAACTCGACGCCGTCGAACCCGGCCTCGCGGGCGTTGAGGGTGGTCTTGGCGAAATCGGCGATGATGCCCGGGATCTCGTCGATGCGCAGTTCGCGAGGAATCGGAAATTCGACCCGGCCGGAGGGCAGGAAGAAGTCGCCTGTTGCAGGGATCGGCGATGGCCCGACGGGCGCTTCGCCGCCGCGCATGTCCTGGTGAGCGACGCGGCCACAATGCCAGATCTGGCCGTAGATTCGGCCGCCCGCGGCGTGAACCGCGTCGGTGATCTTTCGCCAAGCCGCAATCTGGTCGGGGCGGTGCAGGCCCGGCGCGCGAATGATCCCGTGCGCTTGTTCCGAGACCTGAATGCACTCTGTGACGATCAGTCCGGCGGAAGCTCGCTGGACGTAGTAGTCGCGCATCACCTCAGTGGGGACATCGTCCTCAGTGGCGCGTGTGCGGGTCATCGCCGACATGGCGATTCGGTTGGGGAGCGCAAGGCCGCGCAGGTTAAAGCCGTCAAAGAGGTTGGTCATGAGGTGTCCTTTTTTGCTCCTCAGAGCATGTGTTTGCCGCCGTCGACGTTGAGGGTCTGTCCCGACATGAAGTCGGCGCCGGGCGAAGCCAGGAAAAAGACGGTGCCGACCAGATCGTCGCCGGTCTCGTCGCGCTGGATGGCGCGGGCCTTGACCTGCGCCTGGACCATCTCGGGCGGCATGGCCTTTGCGACCGCTGGCGTCATTGTGAGACCCGGGGCCACGAGGTTAACGGT
>CAZTTW010000140.1:0-8775 GCA_964616265.1 uncultured Myxococcales bacterium
GCAAGACGGTGTAATCTCCGCTCCTTTCCCTGCTCCCGCCCCTGCGGGCGAAGAACTCATCAATGGCCAAACGCAAGAAGAGCAAGAAACCAGCGAAAAGTAAGTCGGCCGCCGAGGTCCCGGCCCCCGAGACAAACGAGAACGTCGGCGCCGAGGGTGTTGAGAGCGCAGAGGGCGAGTTAGCGGCCGAGGGCGCGGCCCAGCTTGTTGAGAGCGCAGAGGACGAGCTGGCGGCCGAGGGCGAGGCCCTGGTTGTTGAGAGCGCAGAGGGCGAGCCGGCGGCTGAGGACGAAGCCCAGCTTGTTGAGAGCGCAGAGGGCGAGACGGCGGCCGAGAGCGAGGCCCTGGTTGTTGAGAGCGCAGAGGGCGAGCCGGCGGCTGAGGGGGATGCCCAGCTGACAGATGGCGCCGATGGAGAACCGCCACCTGGCGAAGCCCTCACCGAATCTCATCTCGAAGCGATTATCGAGAGCCTGCTCTTTGCTTCGGACAAGGCCCTCGGCCTTTCCGATCTAAAGCGTCTGCTCGGCGAGCGCGACGGCAAGAAGATCAGCGCTGCCGTCGAGAGCCTCATCGAGCGCCGCAAAGGCACCGGCATCGAAGTGATCGCCTTGTCGACCGGCTGGCATCTGCGCACCAGCGCGGAAAATGCGACCTGGGTCAGCAAGCTGCTCGTGGGCAGGCCGGTGCGGCTATCGCGCGCCATGCTGGAGACGCTCGCCATCGTAGCGTACCGCCAGCCCGTGACTCGTCCCGAGGTGGACGACATCCGCGGCGTGGACTGCGGCGCCGTGCTCAAGACGCTCCTCGACCGCGGGCTCATTCGCATCATCGGCAAGAAGGAAGAAGTGGGCCGGCCCATGCTCTACGGCACGACGCCGGAATTCCTGCGCGTGTTCAATCTTCGCGACCTGTCCGAGCTGCCCACCTTGCGCGAGTTCTATGACTTGTCGGCCGAGGACCAGTCGCGTGTCGAGGCCGAGCACGGCTCCGAGCCGCAACCGCCGAGCGCGACCACGGCCAAGCCCGACGTCGCACTCACCTCGGTGGCGCGCGGGGCGCTTTCGCCCGAGCCCGAAGAAAACGACCCGCTTCTCGACGAGCTCGACGAAGCATCCCAGTTGGCCAAGAAGGCGCTGGGCGATCTCGAGCCGCCCGCCGCCGAAGGCGAAGAGGCTGCAGCTCAAGCGCAAGGCAAAGGGCCGCCGTCGCCAGCGACAGAATAGGAAAGCTGATGGCCAAGATTCGTCTCCAGAAGGTGCTGGCGCAGGCGGGAGTCGCATCCCGTCGTCGTGCCGAGGACATGATTCGTGCTGGCGAGGTGACCGTCGGCGGCGCCGTGGTGACCGAGCTGGGCGTCACCGTCGATCCGGAGCACGACCGTGTCGAGGTCGCGGGCAAGCGCGTGCGCGCGGAGGAGCCGCAGTACCGCGTCCTGCTCAAGCCGCGTGGCTGCCTTTCGACGCTGGCGAAGCCGACCTCGGAACCGGGCGCGGCCGCGCGCCCGTCCATCGCCCGCTATATCCACGATACCGAGATGGGTTGGACCGTCGTGGCGCCGCTCGACTTTTGGGCCGAAGGCGTGGTGCTGCTCACCACCGATGGAGATCTGGCGGCCCGCATGTCCCGCGGCGGCGGCAAGGTGACCATGACCTACCACCTGAAGTTCCAAGGCAAGGTGGGCGACGAAGAGATCGCGCGACTTCTGCGTGGCTGGAAGTGGGACGGGCGGCCCATCAAACCGAAAACGGCGGTGGCCATCGCGAGCACGGGAAAAAATACGTGGGTCGAAATGGTGGTCGCGGAGACGCGACCGCGGGTGCTCAAGGCGGCGGGCGATCTGGTTCGCCACAGCCTGCTCAAGATTTCCCGCGTCCGGCTTGGCGAAATCAGCTTCGAAGGCCTGAAAATGGGTGGCTTCCGCGAGCTTTCCAAGAAGGAAGCGCAGTCGCTCCTGCGTGACGCTGGACTCGCAGCGTCCTGAAATCGCGCTTTACTCGCGGCCTCAAAAGAGCGCTAGAATGCCGCCCGTGCCGGGGACCACGCACGTGCTGGGCAGGCGCTTCCCTTCTTTGGGAAACCTGCCTCGTCTAGCTGGCGTCGAATTCATCCGCTGTTCCTGCTGGCCCGTCGGGACGCGCTTGGCAGCCGCGCCGTTGGCTGTCGATTTCATGAATGGTAGGAGGCTACGTTGGAAATCAACAGAGACTTCATGAAGCTCCTGCGAGTATTCGAGAGAGTCGAAGCTCGCTATTTGCTCGTAGGAGCGTTTGCGGTCGAGTACCACGGCCAGCCACGGACCACGCGCCACATGGATTTGTGGCTCGACGATTCGTCCGAGAACATGGAGCGTGTGTATCGCGCGCTCGCCGACTTCGGGGCGCCGCCCATCGCCATCGATCACCTGAACGCAGCACTCCCCCTCGAAGTGGTTTGGCTGGGCGTGCCCCCCAACCGAATCGACTTGGCCAAAGGCATTCGTGGCTTGAGCTTCGCCGCTGCGTGGGAGCGCCGGGAGATGACCGAGCTCGAAGGCATCCGGGTGAACGTCATCGGCCGCAAGGATCTCATCGCCGCCAAACGCGAGTGCGGTCGAGCCAAGGACCTGGCCGACGCCGAAGCGTTGGAACATCCAGCGCATCCGTAATTCGACCGAGCGGTCGGCCAGCCTCGCCGCCGATCGCGTGCATGTAACGCGCGGGATCTAGCCGGAAAATTGGCCATCTGTTACGATGGCATGCGGGCTGCGTGCAACTCATGCGGCGCAACCGCACCCAGGCATCCCATGCGTCGAGTGCTCATCGTCGATGACGAGCAAAACCTGCGGCATATGCTGCAGACCCTGCTCAAGCGAGAGGGTTATGAACCCGTGGGGGTGCCTTCTGTCGAGAGCGCCATGCGCGAGCTCGCCGAGCATCCCTACGACGTCGTCATCACGGATTTGCGCATGCCGGGTCAAAGCGGCATGGACCTCGTCGACGAGATTCGCCGGCGCAATCTCGGCACCACCGTCGTGGTGATGACGGCCTACGGGAGCCGCGACATCGCCATCGAGGCGATGAAACGGGGAGCGTACGACTACATTTCCAAGCCCTTCGAAGCCGATGAATTGGTCCTTCTCTTGCGCAAGGCCGAAGAGCGCGAGCGACTTTTCCGGGAAAACCAGTCGCTGCACAAACAGATCCGTGCCGGCGGCGGAGAGCCCGAGACGGGGCTCGGCGACCTGGTGGCACGCAGCCAGCAGATGCTGGATCTCTTCCGCACGGTCCGAAAGATTGCCGAGTTCAAGACCACCGTGCTCATCGGCGGTGAATCAGGTACTGGCAAAGAGCTTATCGCGCGCGCCATTCATCGCATCTCGCCGCGTGCACAGGCGTCCTTCATTGCCGTCAACTGCGGCGCTATTCCCGACAACCTCCTCGAATCCGAGCTGTTCGGTCACCGCAAGGGCGCGTTCACCGATGCCAACCGTGACCGCAAAGGGCTTTTCGAAGAAGCCTCGGGCGGAACCCTGTTCCTCGACGAGATCGGCGAGCTACCGCTCGGGCTCCAGGTGAAGCTTCTGCGGGTCTTGCAGGAAGGGGAGATCCGCCGCCTCGGCGACAGCCAAGACATTCGCGTCGATGTTCGCGTCGTCGCAGCGACAGCGCGGGATCTCGTCGCAGAGGTGGCGCGTGGCGCGTTCCGCGAAGATCTGTTCTACCGCCTGAACGTCTTTAGTCTGCACCTGCCGGCGCTGCGCGAGCGCCGCGAAGATATTCCTCTCCTCGTCGAGCATTTTCTCGCACGCATGAATGCGCGCATGGGCTTGTCCATCGCCGGCACGTCCGCCGAGGCCATGCGCCTGCTCGTCGAGTACGATTGGCCGGGCAATGTGCGCGAGCTGGAGAACTGCATCGAGCGCGCCATCGTGCTTTGCGAAGGCACGCACATCGAAGTCGAGACTCTCCCCGAGCGATTGCGACAGACCACCCCCGCGGCCAGCCTGACACCAACGCCAAGCCCGGACGACGGTGACCTATCCATCAAGCGCGCGTCCCGCCGCTCCGAAGAATTGCTCATTCGTCGGGCTTTGCAAAAGACCCGCGGAAACCGCACCCGCGCCGCGGAGCTGCTTGAAATCAGCCACCGCGCCCTGCTCTACAAGATCAAGGAATACGGCATCAACGTGGGTCGCGACACCCGCGAATTGGCCGCCATGACCGAGAGCCTTACCCCCCCTCCGGCGACGCCAACTCCAGTTGTCGACTCAACTTGGCGGCCCAAATGATCGATGTGTATCTGGTGAGCCCTGAAAACCGCTTTTTTGATTTCTTCGCCAGGAAGCGCACAGTGTAGGTAAACATACGACATTGGTCCAAACCGGAGATAACAGCACATGCCCAAGAACTGCATAGGACTCGATATCGGATCGAGTTCTGTCAAGGTCGTCCAAATCAAGGAGACCTCGAAGGGGCTACAGCTGGTCAACTTCGGTTTCGAGCCCTTGCCGGCACAGACGATCGTCGACGGCGCCATCATGAACCAAGGTGCGGTGGTCGAGGCGATTCGCACCCTCCGCGACAACCTGGGCATCAAGGGGCGCGAAGTCGCAACGGCGATTTCGGGCCACTCGGTGATCATCAAGAAGATCAAAGTTCCGCCCATGACCCCCGAGGAGCTGGAAGAGCAGATTCCTTGGGAGGCCGAGCACCACATCCCCTTTTCCAAGGACGACGTCGAGATCGACCACCAGCTCGTCGGCAACGACGCGTCCGGCGGGCAGATGGAGCTCTTGCTGGTCGCCGCGAAGAAGGAAGTCGTCGCCGACTACAGCATGGTCATTCGGGAGGCCAAGCTCGTGCCGATGGTCATGGACGTCGCCGCCTTCACCATTCAAAACGCTTTCGAGGCGAATTATCCGGTGGTGCCCGAAGAGGCCATCGCCGTCATCAACATCGGCGCGACTCTCTCCAACATCAACATCATCGCCGGCGGAACCAGCGCGTTCACCCGCGACGTCACCGTCGGAGGCAATGCCTTCACGGAAGAGATTCAAAAGCGCCTGAACGTCAGCCAAGAAGAAGCCGAAGCGTGGAAGATTGGCTCGGCCGGCGAGGTCGTGAGCGACGTGGTTCCGCAGGAAGTGGAAGCCGTCATCGCCTCGGTCGCCGACGGCGTCGCCGGTAAATTCCAGCGCTCGCTGGACTTCTACTTGGCCTCCTCGAGCGACGCCACCATCACCAAGATTTATCTGTGCGGTGGCTCGGCCAAGGTGCCAGCGCTGCAAAAAGCGCTGGAAACCAAAGCGCGCTGTGCGGTCGAGGTGCTGGATCCGTTCCGTAAGATCGCGGTCGACGAGCACCGCTTCGACGTCGGCTTCGTTCAGCAGCACTCGGCCGAGGCTGCCGTCGCGGTCGGGCTCTCGCTGCGGAGACCGGGAGACAAGCAGTGATACGCATCAACCTACTCCCGACCCGCAAGGCGAAGCGGCAGGAAGCCAGCCAGCGCCAGTTTCTGCTGATGGGGCTGGCCGTCCTCGGCACCATCGGGCTCGTGATTTTCTTTCACTTGCAGGCCACGAGCGAGCTGGAGGGCGCTCAGCACGACAACACCATTCTTCAGGCCGACGTGGCCAAGCTCAAGCAAGAGCTCGGCGATTACGACAAGATTCGCGGCCAGCGCGAGGAGCTGCTCAAGCAGCGCAAGACGATTCAGTCGCTGGAAGCCGGCCGCACCGGTCCCGTCTACCTTTTGCGAGAGCTCTCGGAAATTCTCAGTCCTGGCAAGGGCCCGACCTTCGACCGCGTGACCTACGAAGAGGCCTTGCGCAAGGATCCCAACGCCGGCTTCACCAACTGGGAGCCCAAGCGCGCTTGGCTCGACTCGTACACCGAGACGAAGCTCGCGGTGAAACTCCGCGGTGCCGCCAAGTCCAACGAAGACGTGGCGGAGTTTTTGAAGCGCCTCAACTCGTCGGTCTTCTTCAAAGACGTCAATCTCGACGCCACCGCCCAGGCCGCCAAGGGCTCGGTCAAGTACGTCAACTTCGGCCTTTCAGCCACGGTGATTTACTAGATGAACAACTTCTTGCAGAAGCTGACTCGCCTCAAGACGCCGGTGAAAATCGGCATCACGGTGGGGCTCGTCGCTGCCATCCTGGGCATCTATGGCGGCCTTTTCTACCTCGACATCGAGGATCAGATTAAGGGCGCGCACAGCCACCAGCAGCAGCTCAAAACAGAAAAGGACAACTACGAGAAGCGCAAGCGCGAGTACCAGGCCTACCGCAACGAACTCGTGCAATTGCAACAAGAGCAACGCGAGCTTTTGAAGGCGTTGCCCAAGAAAGCGGAAATCCCGACCTTCCTGTCGAACCTGCAGGAGCAGGCAGAGCTCTCCGGCCTCGAAATCGTGTCGCTCACCATCGAAGCCGAAAATCCCATGGAGCTCTACATCCGCATCCCGGTGCGCATCGAGGTCCGCGGCAGCTACCACGCCATCACCAAATTCTTCAAGAACCTCTCCGAGCTACCGCGTATCGTGAACGTCGAGGGCCTTTCGCTTTCGATCGAGAAACCCGAGGTCGGCATTTCACCCCGGCTGCACGCCAAATTCGTCGCGGCGACCTTCCGCTATCGGGACTCGGGTCCGGAGGGAGGAACATGAGAAAGCTCGTCGTCCTCGCACTCGTCCTCGCATCGGTCGCAGGCACTGTCTGGATCGCCCAGGCGGGTGAACCGGCCAAGCCAGCGCAGACCGCCGCCGCGCCGCCGCAAGCCGTGCAAGCGGCCAAGCCAGCGGCGCCCGCGGCGAACGCTCCCAGCCCCGCCGAGGCACTGGCACAACGACTTGCGATCCTGCGCCGCAAGGTGCTTCGCGAAGAAGATTTCGCCGAGAACGACGATTCCAATCGCGACCCGTTCCGCTCGTACCTCGACACCTGGGTCGAGCGCGGACCGAAGATCACGACCAGCGCCGTCTCAGCGGTTTTCGCCAAGTACTCGCTCGAAGAGCTGACGCTCATCGCGGTCATTTCTGGCGACGCGAATCCGCGCGCCATGTTCCGCGACCCGACGGGCCTCGGGCAGACCGTCAAGCGCGGTGACTACCTTTCAAAGTCGGCGGCGCGGATCACGAAGATCCTCACCGACCGTGTGGTTTTGGAGATGTCGGAGCTAACCCCGGGCGGCGGTACCAAGGCGCTTGAACGCGCCGTCCTGGTCAATCCGGAAGGAACAGATCAATGACCTTGCAACGGGAACGACCCAAGTTCTTTGCTGCTCTTGTGGGTGCGCTGACCCTCGCAGCCTGGTCCACACCTGCCGCCGCCGAGACCGTGCGCGTGAAGGCCATTCGCGTCTCGGAAAATGCGGGAGACACGTCCGTGGTCATTGCCGCGTCGGCGCGGCCGACGTTTACCACCTGGAAGCTGGAACAACCGGCGCGCGTGGTCGTCGAGCTCTCTGGCGCACGCCTCGGCAATGTCGACGTGCCCATCGATGCCGGAACCTACGCGGTGGGACTGGTATCGGCCAGCGTGACCGAGGACGACAGCGCCGGCGCGCGCACGCGCATCGTACTGACCTTGCGCCAGACCTCCGACTACCAAGTCGAGACCAAGGGCAACGATATTACTTTGCACGTCGTTCCGCGCGTTCGAGCAACCACCACCGTAGCCGCGTCCTCGGATGGCGCGGCGATTCGCCGCGAGGCCGAGGCCCGCGCCAAAGCCGAAGCGCGCCTGCTTTCCGAAGCGCAAGCGAAAGAGCGAGCAGAAGCGCAAGTCCGCAGTGAAGCCCAAGCGAAGCTGGCGGCTGAAGTTCGTGCCAAGAGCGAGGCAGATGCAAAGTCCAAGGCGCAAGCTCTCGCCCGCTCGGAAGAGAAGGCCAAGAACGAAGCCGTCGCGCGCGCCGATAGCGAAGCCAAAGCCAAGCTCGAAGCCCAGGCGTTGGCCCAGGCGGAAGCCAAGGCCAAGGTAAAAGCCCAAGCGTTCGCGGAGGCGCAAGCCAAGGTCGCGGCGCAGGCGCAGGCGGAGGGCGAAAAGCGCGCCCGTGGCGAAACCGCCGCGAAGCTCGAGGCCGAGCGGCTGCGCCAAGAGCTCGCGGAGGCCCAGCGCGAGGTAGCGCAGGCCAAGGCCGAAGCCAGTGCTGCGAGCGAAGAAAGTCGGCGCCAACAGCTGGCCTTGGCCGAGGCGGAGACCCGGATACCGCAGATCCGCAGCGAAGCCGAGGCCAAGCAGGCAGCCGAAGCTCGCGCCAAGAGCGAGGCAGAAGCAAAGACCAGGGCACAAGCCCTCGCCCGCTCGGAAGAGAAGGCCAAGAACCAGGCCGTCGCGCGCGCCGAAGCCGAAGCCAAAGCCAAGCTCGAAGCGCAGGCGTTGGCGGAAACGCAAGCCAAGGTCGCGGCACAGGCCCAGGCGGAAGGTGAAAAGCGCGCACGTGGCGAAACCGCCGCGAAGCTCGAAGCCGAGCGGCTACGCCAAGAGCTCACCCGAGCCCAGCGCGAGGTGGCACAGGCCAAGGCCGAAGCCAGCGCTGCGAGCGAAGAGAGTCGCCGCCAACAACTCGCGCTCTCCCAGGCCGAGACCCGCATTCAAAAGGCGCAGGCCGAATCGGAGAGTGCGCGCAAACGCGCCCAGGCCGCCGAAGACGAAGCCCTCGCAGCGCGCCGCCGAGAAACCGAGCGCGACACCGCCCTTCACAGCGCAAATGCCGAAGTGCTCGCCCGCGAGACGACGCTCGACCAGATTGCTCGCAAGCAACAGGAACAACAGAACCGCTTGGCGAACGCCGA
>CAZTTW010000141.1:0-8772 GCA_964616265.1 uncultured Myxococcales bacterium
CTGGGGCTGGGGCGCATCGAAGGAAGAATCCGCCAAAGTGTTTCAGGCACACGTCGAGGCGGGCGGCAATTTCATCGACACAGCCAACCACTACACCGGCGGCAGCAGCGAGCGGATCGTCGGGGAATTGATTCGCGATCGGCGTCCCGAGTTCGTCTTGGCCACCAAGTACACCCTGAACCCGCGCGTAAGAGATCCGAACGGCGGCGGCAATCACCGCAAGAGCTTGGTGCAATCTCTGGAAGCGAGCCTCAAGCGGTTGGGGCTACTGCCCCACGCTATCGCTTACGGCCGGGCGGCGATGTGGACGTCTTTGATGGCTTCGCGGAAGCGCAGCTCGAGCTCCTTGACTTGCAGATCCGCCTCGATGAGGCGTTTGGCGACGACGTCGAGGCGGGCGGACGCCTTGGCCAACCGAGCGGTGAGCGCCTTGCGTAGATCGTCCGCAGCTTTGTTCTTCTCGATGGCCTTGATGTTGTCGCGGGTTTCTTCGGTGGAACGTTCGAGCTCTTCCTGTTCGCTGCGCAGCCGGCCCATTTCATCCGCGAGCCTCTTCCAATCGTTGCGAAGCGCGAAGGCGGACTTCAGTGCGGCGGCGCTGGCGCGGTCGGCGTCGGACGCCGCGAGATAGCCTTTGACCGCCTCCTCCGCCAGCGGCGAAAGCCAGTCGACGGCTTGTTGCTGTCCTTGGCGCTCGTCGAGCGTGACCGTGGCCGCGGACTGCGGCCCGACCTGGACCGGAACCAGCGCGCTGCCCGTGCCCATGTTGTCTTCCGTGTCTTTGGGTGGACTCAGCAGTTTGCTCCCCGGCTGGCGCGGATGCTTGAGCCACAGCTTCGACGGCCGGGAATTACCGCTCTTGACCGTGTAGCGCGTGCGCGGTCCAACCTGACGTTTGATGACGAGCTGGCTCATCTCGACCTGGTGAAGGGTGGCGCCTTCCTGGATGTATTCGACATTGCGCTCGACGGCCAGGCTCTGCTCCATCGCGAAGGGAACCGTTGCGCTGGCCCCGGCGGGCAAGCCGTCGATCACGCCCTGGCCGAGGAAGCCGCCTTCGCCGAAAAAGGCCAACGGCCCGCGTTCGAGCAAGCCGCCGGTCTGGTTGGTGAAACGTGCCACCCGGAAGGGATGTGCGGCGGAATCGGGAACGCCCGGATCGGGCGCGAACAGAAAAGAGGACTCGCCCGGTACTTCTTTGTCGAGCAGGAGCAGCATGGTGGCGCTGCCGTTTGGCACGGTGACGGGCTCGGGCAGCTCGTAGCGCGTGGCCCCGCCGGTGACGGCAACGGCGGCCAAGGCGGCCAGGTTACGCGCGCGGGAGGGTGTCGCGGCACCCATGGGCGCGGGCATCTGCATCGCCCGGTTGGTCACGGGTTTGCCGGCGAGACGGCCTTGGCGCGCCATCTTCTTTTCAGGCACCGCCGCGAATTTGGCCATGGGAGCCGAAGCGACTTGGTCCATTTCCATTTCCTCGGCAGGTACGGGCGCTGCGGGGGCAGGCGGCGCGATTCCCAAACTCGTCTCCGACTGGGGAACAACCGCGATCACGTCGCTGCCATCCGCCAGCACTGGCCGCCCAGGAATCACCGGCTTTTCAAGCTGTGTCTGCAGCGCCAACGGCGCATCGGCAACCACCGTCAGTCGCGTGCTTTTCCAATCCTCGCCCGACAGGTTCTGCACGATGCCCCACACCTGCAAGCGCACCTTGTCCTTGTCGAGCACCAGACGGTACGACGGGCGCCACACCGGCGCTTCGGCAATGTAACCCACGGCCAGGTCGTGCTCGTTTCCATCGAGCTCCATGACGACCCTTTCGAGGTTCTTCTTGGGATCGCTCGATGGTTTCTTGTCGCCCGGTTTTTCGCCCATAGGCGCTGGCGGCGGAGGCGTGGGCTCGATGGTCTCGTCCCGGTGAAGCGGGAACGAAGCCGCGCGCACCGAGCTGCCACCTTTTTCCATCACGGCGAAGCTGGCGAGAAAATCGCCCACTTCGTCACCGCGCACGCGGAAGGTCACGCGGTTGCCCGTTACCCGGCCTTCCCGTTCGAAGTAGGCGACGCCGTTTCGGTAAATGACCACGCGCCGAAGCGCTAGGGTGTCCGATTCGACGGGCGCTGAGGTGGCGCACGAAGTGCACAGCAGGAGCGCAAGCAAGATGGAGGCTTTCATGCGCAGGATCTTCAGCGACTTGCGCACGATGCGCAAGAGTTGGCCGGCTCCGCACGCGCCGAAGCACGGTCTGCTAGGATAGTCGATGAAAGTCTCCGTATGAACGTCGGCTATCTCATCAATCAGTATCCACGCGTCAGTCATAGCTTTGTCCGTCGAGAAATGGTCGCTCTGGAGCAGCTCGGGACGACGGTGCACCGCTTTTCGATTCGGCCTTGTCGGGACGAGCTGGCCGATCCGCGCGATGGCGCCGAGTTGCCCAAGACCGCCGTCATCTTGAGCGGCGCCGTACGTATCCTGGCCGCAACCTTCGTCGTGTTTCTGCAAAGTCCCGGTCGCTTTGGGCGGGCTTTGCGCGAAGCCTTGCGTCTTTCGCGGCGCTCGGATCGTGGGTTGGTTGCCCATCTTGCCTATTTGGCCGAAGCCTGCGTCCTGCTCAAAGAGCTGCGTCGGCGCAACGTTCAGCACCTCCATGCGCACTTTGGGACCAACCCCGCGGCCGTGGCGCTTCTGTGCCGCTTGCTTGGTGGACCGCCCTACAGCTTCACCGTCCACGGTCCCGAGGAGTTCGACAAGGCGCCGCTCTTGGCGCTGGACCGCAAAATCGCGCACGCGAAATTCGTGGTTGCCATCAGCGCCTTCGGGCGCAGCCAACTGCTGCGGTTGTTGCCTGCGGCGGAATGGAAAAAGATCGAAGTCGTGCACTGCGGCCTCGATGCCGAGCTGCTGAATACGGCACCGCAACCGATTCCCGACCTTCCACGTCTGGTTTGCGTCGGTCGGCTCAGCGAGCAAAAGGGGCACGGGATTTTGCTCGAGGCAGCGGCAATCGTGGCCAAGGACGGCATCGCCTTCGAGCTGGTCCTGGTTGGCGGCGGCGAATTGCGCGAGCCGCTGGAGAAGCGGGCGCGCGAGCTCGGCGTCGACGGTCGTCTTCGCATCACCGGCTACGTCAGCCAGGAGCGCGTCGTCGATGAACTGCGGGCGGCGCGGGCTCTGGTGCTGCCCAGCCTCGGCGAAGGACTGCCGGTGGTGATCATGGAGGCCTACGCCGTGGGCCGTCCGGTCTTGAGCACGTACGTCGCGGGCATTCCCGAATTGGTCGAAGCGGGCGCGAGCGGCTGGCTGGTGCCCGCAGGCGCGGCGGATGCCTTGGCGGCCGCGATGGAAAGCGTGCTGGCGAGCCCATTGCCCAAACTCGAGGCCATGGCGGCCCGGGGGCGGGACAAAGTTCGCCAGCAGCACGACGTGGTGGCGAGCGCCAAGCGTCTTCTTCAGCTTTTCGGTGCGGCATGACGGTCGTAGCGATTTCGCTCATGGCCTTGGCCATGCTGGGCGCCGCGCCGACCGCGTTGCTATTCATCGAGTGCCTGCTCGGCGCGCGATCGGTTCGGGTCCTACGATCCAAGCAGGAATCCGACGCCCTGTCGGCTGCTCGGCGTCCGCGCATCGCCGTAGTGGTTCCGGCCCACGACGAGAGCAGCATCATCGCGGCGACGGTGGAGCATTTGCGCGGCCAGCTCGTCGCGGGCGACGTTCTTCTGGTGGTGGCCGACAACTGCGAAGACGATACGGCCGCACTGGCGAGAGGCGCGGGTGCGATTGCGATCGAGCGCAACGCTACCGAGCAGCGAGGGAAAGGGTACGCGCTGTCATTCGCCACGGACTACCTCAAGACGAACGGCGCGCCCGACGTGGTGGTCATCGTCGACGCCGACTGCCGGGTTTCCGAGGGCGGAGTGGCGAAGTTGGCAGCGCAAGCGGCGCTGTGGCGCCGGCCGGTGCAAGCGGACTACACCTTGCTGGTCGCTCCCGAGGCACGTCCAGCCGCGCGCATGTCGGCGTTTGCCTTTCGCGTGCGCAACCGTGCGCGGCCGCGCGGACTGCAGCGATTAGGCGGTTCTGTGCATCTCGGTGGCACCGGCATGGCCTTTCCGTGGGACATCTTCGTGGCGGCGCCCTCCATGCGTGGTCATATTACCGAGGATCTGGCGCTCGGGGTCGAGCTGACCCTGAAAGGTCACGGTCCGGCGCTGTGCTCCCAGGTGCAGGTCACGAGCGATGTGGCGCCGTCGCAAGCCGGCCAGACGGGACAACGGCGGCGCTGGGAATCTGGACACTTGCAGACGCTCGCCCATTACGTGCCGAGGCTGCTCGCGCGGGCGCTGGTGCGGGCGCGGCCGCGCCTGCTGCTTTCGGCGTGCGACCTCGGGATTCCCCCGTTGGCTCTGCACGTGAGCCTGGTTGGCGCCGGCGCCTTGGCGAGTGGCCTCGCAGCTGCCCTCGGCGCGTCGGCTTGGCCGCTCCTGCTGTTTGGCGCTGAGCTCGTCGCTACTGCTGCGAGCGTGTTTATCGCCTGGCTGGCGGTGGGGCGAGACATCCTGGGCGCGAGCGACTGGCTGACCCTTCCCGGTTACGTCCTTGCCAAGATTCCGCATTATCTACGGCTGGCTGGCCGCAAGCACGACCTCCATTGGAACAAGACCGAGCGCAAGACGTGAAGACTTTGCAAGATTCCATCCTGGTCAATAATGGTAGCCGATGACACCTGAAGCGCCGTCCGTCGCCGCCGACGCCGAGACGAAGTCGCAGCATCTCGGCTCGACCGCCGTCAATGCGGGCGCGTGGATTCTCATTGGGCTCGGTACCATGCAAGTACTGCGGGTGCTGAGCAACGTCGTGCTGACTCGACTGCTTTTCGTCGAGGCGTTCGGTCTCATGCAGCTCGTGACGGCGGTGATGGTGGGCCTGCACCTCTTTACCGACGTCGGCATCGGGCCGAGCGTGGTGCAGAGCGCCCACGGCAACGATCCCGATTTCTTGGATACAGCGTTCACCGTGCAGGTGATCCGTGGAGCGCTTCTTTGCCTCATCGGCACCGCGGTTGCCTACCCCTTTTCGCGCTACTACCACGAGCCGCGTCTCTTCCCTCTGCTCATCGGCGTGAACCTGTCGTCCTTCATCGGCGCGCTGCAGTCGACCAAGTGGTTCACCGAAGGCCGCCGGTTGGCGTTGCGGCGGCTGACGATGCTTGAGGTCGGCATTCAATTTTCCAGCCTGGTGGCCACCCTGACCGTCGTGTACTTCACCCGCAGCGTGTACGCCTTGCTGGCCGGCAACCTGGTCAGCGACAGTGTGCACGCCTTCGCGAGCCACTACCTTTTGCCGGGACACCGCAACCGTCTGCGCATCGTCCGCTCGCACTTGCGTGGCATGCTGCGTTTCGGGCGCTGGATCTTCCTTTCCACGCTGCTCACCTTTGTCGTGGGACAGGCCGATCGCTTGGTCTTTGGCAAGCTGGTTCCGCTCGCCATGCTCGGCATTTACGGCATCGCCTCGAATGTGTCGGCGATGGGGCCGCAGACGCTCGCGACCATCATCGACCGGCTCATGTTTCCCATGCTGGCCAAAGTACACAACGAAGAGAACCGTTTGGCGCCGGCCTTCGTGCGGGCCCGTCGGCCGATTCTCGTGCTCGCCGGTTTTGCCTTGGCGGGCTTCATCGGTGGCGGACAGGAGGCCATTCGACTGATGTACGATCCTCGCTATCACGCGGCCGGCTGGATCGTGCAGGTGCTATCGGTTGGCGCTTGGTTCGGCACGCTCGACTTCATCAATACGCGTGGTTTGCTTGCGCGCGGCGATTCGCAATGGCTGGCCGCCTCCGGGCTCGGCAAGCTGTGCGGGATGCTTCTTCTCATTCCCGTAGGTTATATGACCTTCGGCTTTCGAGGGGCCGTGGTCGGCTTTGCGGCATCCGAGCTCGGCCGCTACGTCGTGAGTTGCTGGGCGGCCCAGCGTAAGGGCTTGCTGGCCTTCGGCGACGATACGCGTTTCGGCGCTCTCATGTTGCTGGCGAGTGCGCTGGCCTACGGCGCGGTCGTGCTCGTCAAGCGATCCGTCACCAGCAATGCCGCCGTCGGCTCGCTGACCGTGTTCCTGGTGGTGCTGGCGGTCTATTCGCCCACGTTGCGTGGCCTGTTCCGCGACCTGCGCGCTATGCGCTCTGCCGCGAAGGCGTCCGCAGCGGCCGTCGTGCCCAACGTCGCGCCCAGCGCCGAAGCGTAGCCGCTCGATTCAGGCGGCGAGTACGGACACCGAGAAGCGCTTATCCAGGGCATCCAACAAAGGGGTCGATACGGGATCGACGCACTTGCGTGTAAAGAGGGCCGGGGAGCTCAAGAGGCGTTCCAGATCCGTCAGATCCATGGTCTTCGGGCGCGGTTTGCCGCCGATCACGACCCACTCGATGAAATGAACGCCCCGTTCGGGACGGGCGATGAAGGCGGGCACGTCGCTCGCCGATTCGAAGTCGTGGGAAATGGGGAACGAGGAGCTCTTGACGATGGAATGAAAGAAGATCTCGTCCGGCGCGAAGGTGTGGCGGTGGAAATCCAGATAGTCGGGATTTCGCTGCACGAAGGAGAGAATGAAGTCGACGCAGTCCCCTGAGAGCGCCCACCATTGCGCCCCCCAATAGAGCGGGATCTTGCAAGTGACTGCTCTTGGGATTCGAATCCGCTGGACCAGCTTTCGAATCAAGCTAATCCGGGTGCCGGGAAAATCCATGAAGTGGGAGAAACGCACGTGCCGAAGGTGCCAGGCTCCGGTGACGAGACGAGTATCGATCCCCATGAATTCCTTGTCGCTGGCGAGCGCGGCTTGGATGGTTCTTGAATCCTTGATGGGATAGTCCATTCCACTCAGCAGGCAAAAGCGCGCGCGCCCGGGCACCTGCGCGCGGGCTCGTCGCAGGAGATTGAGGGTTGCTTGCACCATGCTGAACCCGGCCCAAAAGACCGGGATGCGATCGTCGCCATCGAGAAACTCGACGTGCTTGAGGCCTGCAGCAGCCTGGCGAAAAGGCACGAGCGGGCGTGAACCATCGATATGGACGAAGATACGAGGAGACGTTCCCTCGAGCGACCGCAGCAGTCGGGCTAGCTGGGATGGATTCTGGTGTGCGAGGACCAGAAAGACCAATTGCACGGGTGGGGGATCGCTCGACTCTGAAGCTTGAAACATAGTCTGCTACTGCTTTCTTTCCGGATCGGCAGCAGTGACCCAGAATGTTAGTACTTCCGGTAGCTCAGCCTGCCAACAGCCAAGCATACAGAGAATGTTACAGGAAACACCCGTTGGTGGCGATGCCCGGCGGCGTAAAATCACACGCCGGCAGGTGTATTGGCGTGATGACCCGCCTTGACGTTAAACGCTGTCGTTCAGCGTTCTGTGTCGCGCGGGCGCTTGCCTAGTGGGACGATCCTTCCGCAAGCGTATCGACGACGGCGCGGTACTTCGTGCGCCTGCGGTCGAGAAGGTCCTCGACATTCGCCCACGGATCTCTCGGTCCAATCCAGCCCCAGCAATTGAAGACGGTTCCACCTGCGGCTTGAAACTCGGAAAAGAGTCGTCGGTAGAGGGTGTACATCGCCGGCTGCTCGGTCATTTCGAAAAGTAGGTCTCTAATGGCAGGGTCCTCGCTGCCGAACGCCGTCCCGCCCTCGTACGCGTAAAGCTCCAAATGGCGCTCGGCAGCCAGATCTTGAAAGACGCCGAAAGACTCGATGGCATGATTCAAACTCTCGCTCTTCGGTCCGACCGCCGGTTCGCCCTCGCCCGTGCGTATCTCGGTAATATCACCGAATTCGAGCTGCCGCAGCCCGCGCTCGATGGCGTAAGCCTTGCCTTTGGCCAGCCATGCGTGCAGCACCGGCTGATTGATCTTTTCCTGCAATTCACCGCTGAAGTAGCCGGTGATGGCGATGGCATCGGCGACCGTGTAGCAGGGCTTGTTGGCGCTATCCAGCGCGACCCAGCGCGGACAATCAAGCGATGCGGAGGCGACGTCGGGCCAGCCGGTTTGCGGAGCGATCACGATGCGCAACCGCTTTTCCTGTCCCGCAAAGACGTGCCGCCAAATCTCACCCATCTTGGAGGCGCGCATTCCCATGTACTGTAGCCACGCGGTGCCTTCGTCGGGCCAGAGGCCGCGTCCCTGGCGATTGGCATAGTCGGCTTGGGGAAAGCCCCAGTTCCACACTTCGTTGGAATACTCGACGGTAGCGCGCAGGCCCGGCGCCAAGCGATCGCGCACGTAGGTCGCAAATTGGGTCAGCCACTCGTCCGTGTAGCGGTAGGGCATGTTGAAATGCGGGTTGGCGCCGGTCTTGTTCGCCAGCGCTACCAGAACTTCGACGGGGTAGCCGCCGATTCGCGAGCCCTGCTTGGGATCCGTCGGGTCGATGGCTTGGCCGCACCAGTGGAAGTAGTCAACGCGCGGCCGCTCGGACCACAGGGCGTCTCGCTTTTCCTCGACGTTACTTTGCATCCAGTCCATGAAGCGTACCGAGCGGAACGGCTTCAAATAGTCGAGCATGTCGGGATTGAAGATTTCGCCCTTGGCGAGGAGGGGCTCGCGATCCTGGCGAAAGATTCGGATGTTGCGCAGGTACTTGCCGTTGCCGTTCGGGTCGGTCTTGACGATGCGAACGTATTTGGCACCGGGCTGAAAGACGAAGGTGGCTAGGCGCTTGGCCTTGTCGACCGAGACGGGCGAAAAGCCGAAGAAGTCGAGCTCGCCTTCGCCTTCCCACGTGA
>CAZTTW010000142.1:0-823 GCA_964616265.1 uncultured Myxococcales bacterium
GCATCCCAATCCGCACGGCCCGACGCAGGCCATGGCATTTCGGATCGAGTCTGCGGGCAAGTCGCTCGTCTATGCCAGCGATGTGGGGTACGAAAAAGACGGTCCGCCGGAAGAAACGCTGGCCATCTATCGTAGCGCCGATCTGCTCATTCACGATTGCACCTTCACGCCCGAGGACCGGGCTCAGCGCATTTCGCGCGGGCTTTCATCGCTCGACGACGCGATCGAGGCGGCGGTTCGCTCGAGCGCGCGCACGCTGGCGCTCTTTCACTACGACCAGGACTACACCGACCAAGACGTCGACGAGCTGGTGGCGCGAGGACGTCGCAAGCTCGACGAGCGCGGCGCCCCGTCGACCAGCATCCTCGGCGCCGCCGAGGGCGTGACTATTAAACTCTAGCGGCGCTCTGCGCTCTCATCGTGGGCGTCAGCCCACTACGAGGTAGCCGCGTTCGAGCAACGACAGGAGCGCCTGAGCCGTGTCGAGGTCGGTCTGCGGGCTGTGATCGATGATCTGCTGAACCGTGGCTTCGTCGAGCGCGGTCTGCATGAGATCCAGCTCTTGGGGCTTGAGCTCGCGCAACTTCGGCTCGAGCGGCCGCGGAATCGAAACGATCGCCTCGAACGGCGGCAACTGGGACGACAGCTCGCGGAATTCGTCGAGTTGCCGCATGCCTTCCATGAGCAGCCCTTCGGTGCTGTCCTGCAGCTCTTCCATGACCGTGCGGTCGTCGGGCGGCTCCAGCTCGAACAAACCCTTGTCCCAGGTGAGCATGCGGAAGACGGCCTTGCGAGGGCTGACGTCGAAGCTTTCGTCGATATT
>CAZTTW010000142.1:833-8772 GCA_964616265.1 uncultured Myxococcales bacterium
AAATTTGGCCCTTGCGCAGGTACAAACGTCCTGTGCCCCATTCCGAGCGCAAAACCAAGACACCGGACTTGCGGCTGGTGGAGAGCAGCTGCAAGAGGTCGGGCAGAGGGATTTCTTCGATATTTCCTTGCATCATCTTGGGCTCGGCGCGCCGATTGGCGGTCACTTGCAAGCGCGAACGTGCCTCGGTTTCCGTCATCGACGACGGAACCGGCGCTTCGCCATTGGCCGTCACCAGCTTGATGATCGAGGTCCCGACGAGAATGCGATCGCCTTCTTTGAGGCGAATGGCTCGAACTTTTTCGCCGTTGACGAAAGTGCCGTTGGTCGAGCCCAAATCCTGGATGGAAACCGTCTGATCGTCGGTCGAGATCTTGGCGTGCTTGCGCGACACCATGTCCTCGACCAGGACCATGTCCAGGTCGGACGACCGCCCGATGATGATTTCGCGGTTAGGACGGAGAGGAAACTCCCCGCCCTGGTACTTGCCCGAGATGAATTTCAGGGTCCACATGGTGTGTTCGACCCCGTTGGGGCTAATGTCCTCGGCTGCAAAGTTGGCGGGCCTCAGCGAATCCAAACGTCGTGATTCTAATCACTTAGCCGCTACCAGTCAACGTCAGTGCGCGCTAGGCAGCACTGCTGTCGGGCTGGGTGGCCAATATTTGTCCCACTAAATCGGCGACTTCGCCATCAACCAGTAGTCCGGCGTGGTTTGTCTTTACACGAATCTGCCGGACGCCGGCCAGCATGGTGCGGTCCAGCGGGGCCACACGGTCGCGCTCGCCGGCGATCGAAACGATTTGAACATTTTGCGGCATCGGTGCCTGGTCCAGGTCGCGCAAGAAGGCTGAGTCGGGCAGCAATTGCAGGCTGGCTCTGGCGAATGGCGCCACGGCCACGCCCAAGAGCGCCGACCAGGTACCGGATGCCGGAGCGCCCAACATCACGAGACGCCGCACGCGGCGGCGGCCGCCCATCTTTTTCACGTAGTAGAGCCCAACCAGGCCACCCATCGAATAGCCGACGATGTCCAGACGGTCGAGGGAAGTTTGCGCGGCGATGGACTCGACCTTGCGGGCAATAACCGCGGCCGACTCGGCGATGTCACCCACATGAAGCGCGCCCAACCGGTAGGTGAAGACCAGGTGGCCGAGGCTGCTCAGCCGCTCTTCCAGAACATGCAGCGACCCGCGGGTGCTGAGGTAGCCATGGATGAGCAAGACCGGCGGTTGCTCGGGCTTGTGTTCCCAAGAACTCGGCGGCGCGATACGATTGCCGCGGAGGTTCTGGCGCATCCACGACACCGCGCGTCTCGAGTCCTCCATGCCCTTGCCGACGAGGGCCGAGCCAGACGACAGCCAGTCAACGAGTCTCATCAATCCGCCGATATTACCACTGATGGCAAATGCACCCCGTCTCACGGTGGTTCGCGATCAGGCCAGGCCGCGCAAGCTTGGTCGGTACGAGCTCGAGGAATGCCTTGGCGTCGATGCCGGGATCGAAACCTATCGGGCTCGCGTTCGTGGTCTCGCCGGGTTCGATCGCATCTTCGGGGTCAAGTGTTACCGCCAGGGGCGCGGCGGCGCTGTCAACCTGAACGATCCGGCCATTCGCGTTGCCAAGCGAGTCGCCGCTCTGAACGACGCGCGGATTGCTCGCGTGCTGGACGCCGACGTAATCGATGGCGTCGCCGTCGTGGTGAGCGAGTTCGTGCACGGTCTCGATCTCGATCGCTTTCGCGAATGGGCGCAAAGCTCCGGCGTTCTCGGAACCGGCACCGACGAGTCCGCGCAGAAGTGGCAGAAGATCGTCGCCTACATCGGGGCCGAGATCGCGGGTGCGCTGGCTCTGATCCATGGGCTGACGCCGCCGCTTCCGCACGGTGGTCTGTGCCCGCGCAACGTCATCGCAACCGCCCGCGGTGGAATCAAGCTGCTCGACATTGGCGGCCGGCGCTCGGCGCCGCCTGCAGAAGCTGGAAGTGCTGCGCGAGCCTCGTCGTACGCGGCACCGGACGAGTGGGCCACCGAAGCTCGGCCGAGCGGCGACGTTCGAGCGCTCGGCGCTTTGCTGTTCGAGCTCGCGACGGGCGAGCCGCCGCCAGGTGGCATGGGAAGCTTCGCTGCACGAAAAATTTTGGCGGCGTTATGGCCGAGCATGGCTGAATTTCTCGCCGGGCTGCTTTCCGAGGATCCGGAGCTGCGACCTTCGGCTGCCGAAGCCGCCAAGACCCTCGGCGAGTTTTGGTCGGACGTGCCCGATGCCTCGATGGTCGCCGAGATGACCGCGCTCGTGCGCAACTTCTCGGCGTTCGTATCGGACGGGGCATCGCCGCACACGCCGAGCCCGGTGTCTCTCGACGATCCGCTTTTGTCGGCGCCCGCGACGACTACGTCCGCCGAGGTGAGCGCAACATCGACATCGGGAAGCTTCACGGCGATACCCGAGGATCCGACGCGGATGTCGTCGAGCAGCTACGCCAACGCGCTTTTCGAAGCGCTGGCCGCAGATCCGCCGATGCCGCCGACACCGGCGATGCCGTCACCTGCGCCGACGCTGGCGAGCCATGCTCCGGTCGAAGCGATGGCGGCCGAAATCGAAGCGGCCGATTTGGTGTCGTCGTTGGCATTCGACGGCCTTCCGCCACCTCCGCCCAGCGACCAGCCCGTCACCTTTGCGAGCGAAGAGATCGTGGCCGAGGAAATCGCGCGGGTTGCCTCTTCGGCGGTGACGACGTCCATCGATTCAGTCCCGATTCCCGAGGCCGCGCAGTGGGGAGCGCAGGCACTGGCCGCGCTCGGCAGCCAAGCTGGCGTCGAGATTCCGTCGCTGCAGCCTTCGGTGGAGCTCCCGGCGGCCGACGTGGAAATCGCGCGCGAAGCCGAGCCCCACGCTGCCGAGTCTAACGAAGCCGAGCCCAACGAGGTTCCCTCGCCGGTGAGCGATCCGGCCATCGAAGAGGCATTCGTGACCGCCGAGGCTTTCGAGGACCCTCCGTCGTCGTCGCTCCCTCCGCCCCTGCCCGAAATCGACGTCCCGTCCGCTGCGCGTGGCGGAGATGGGAAGCATACCTTGCTGTTCGTGCCGACGACTTCCGGCGCGGCCAATCTCGAGGACGAGCTCATCGACGAACGGCCCGAGCCGGAGCTCGGCGTTGCACAAGCACCCCAAGCGAACGAGCCTTTGGTTGCCGAAGCCTTCGAGACCGAGCCCGAACCGCCTGTTGCGCAAGTCTCCCCGTCCTCTTCCTCGGAGACTCTGCCAGCGGATGTTTTCGAGCACTCGCCCGAGTCGGCGCTTGGGCTTGCGCGAGAACCCGGCGACGCGAGCGACGCGACCGTGCCGTCCGCTGCCGACAAAAATCCTGCTCTGGCGGCGACTGCGCTCGCGACGGGCGAGGAGGGCGGCGCAGCCGAATGGGCGCCCCCTCGTTTGGCGCATGCCATGTCGGCAAGCGGTGAGCGAATTCGGCAGCCGACCACGCACACGGCGAAGAAGTCCGCCGAGGACATGCAAGTGCAGGACGCGGACGTAGTGCGAGCTGCCGGTTCGTCTCGTCGACGCAAGATCGGCTTCGCCGTGGCCTCGGGCGTGGCGCTCGCCGGGGCGGCGGTAGCCGTCATGGTGTTTCGTCCGCCGCTATTCACGCGCACCCGTTTGCCCGAGATCGGCAAGCCCATGACCTCGCCTGCGATCAAGCAAGCGCCTCTGCCGCCCGCCAAGGAGCCGGCGGCCGCGCAGCCATCTGCCACGACGAAAGCGGCGACGGAGGCGTCGCCAGCGGTGGCGGCGCAGTCATCCAACAAGGACGGCACGGTGACCATGCCCATTGCCAGCAAGCCCGATGGAGCCATGGTTTGGATTGACGGGGAAGAGAGGGGAAAGACCCCATGTACGGTCAAGCTGAAGGCGGGCAGCGCGCGTGTAACCCTGGTTCGCGCTGGTTATATGACTAGCCAGTCGACGGTGGACGCGTCCGACGGCACCAAGCTCGATGTCACCCTGAAGGCGATCGAGCCCCCGACGTCCGGCGAAGCGCGCTTTCGTGCCGAGTGCGCCACGCAGGGCAAGCTACCCATCGTGGTCGACGGCCGCGAGACGGGCGTTCTGTGTCCCTTCTCGAAGATGCGCGTGGATCCCGGCAGCCACACCATCGGGCTTCTCAATCCGGCGACCGGAAAAATCCACAACAAAGAAATCAACCTATCGGCCGGAGTGCGCAGCATCAACTTCGGCGATTGATTGCGCGACAAAAGGCCATTCATGACAAACAAGGTCGCCGGTGTGCGAGGCATTACGGAAAGATCGTTTGGGTATTTCGCGGGAACGCTGGCGAAAGCTTTCGCTCTGGCGACGCCCGCGCGGGCGGAAAAGCCCGAAGCTCCGGCAACAGGCGCGAACGCCGTCGTGGCGCGTGTCTTGCCCCCGGCCGAGAAGATCAGAGTGCTCGAAGACGAGCTTGCCAAGGAAACCGACCGGAGGATCAAGCTGGAAGAGGAGCTTCATCGTCGGGTCGCCGAGAACGGCGAGCTCATCGCGGACGTGAAGACCGCACAGAAGGAGCGCGCCGAGCTCGAGGCCAAGCTGACGACCGCGCGCGAGCGTGAGCTTCAATTGCAGCGCACGAACGATCGCCTTCGCGAAGAAACGGAACGCGTAACGGTGTCGGTGCGTTTTGCTCTTCCGGTGATCGCCGGCATCGCCATCATGATCTTGGCGATGATCGCCTGGACTCTGCTGTTCCTGCGCCAGGTCGCGGCGCGTGTGCATGGGCAACGGACGCTCATGGAGATGCACGAGCTCGAAGGCCGCCTGGTGCGCACCACGGACTTGCTCAACGCCGAGCTGAAGCGCACCCAGGCGCTCAAGCACAAGCTCGCCGAGCTCGGCGCATCCGACTAAAAAAGAAGAAGCTCGCGGGCCGAAGCGCCACGAGCTTCCTTCTCGAACGGCTGCCTAGAACAGAAGGGTGGGCGGCGGCGCTTGACCAGGGCAACCGAAGAGCACACGCACGGTCTTGGCTGCGCCCGACGTTATCTTGTCGCAGGTGCTGCCGTTGAGGACGATGGTCGTGGCGTTTGCGCCGAAGCTCCATCCATTGGCGCTGTCTTGGCCGACAAGGTTGTTGTCCAAATAGACGGCGACATTGTTGGGGTCAGGAGGCGTCTGCGCAAGCGCGAAGGTACAGCTGACCACGGCTTTGCTGATGCTCGCGAACGCCGCTGTCAACTCGTCTGTCGAGCTGGCGGGGAAGTATTTGTTGGTGCCACCGGCGGCGGCGAAGTTGTCGAGGTTGCCCACGCTCGGCCCGATGCCGATGACGTAGACCAGGAAGCCTGCGTCCTTGGCTTCCTTGATGGCGGCGGTGGTGTCCGGCACGTTGGTAGCTGAATTGCCGCCAGAACCGCAGTTGGGTTCACCGTCGGTGGAGAGAAGGATGTACTTCGTATTCTTGTCGCTCACGGTCTTGAGATAGGCCGTGGCTTTGCGAATGGCCTGGGCCGTGGGCGTATTATCTCCGGGCGTCGCACCCGCAATTTGCGATTCGATCGCGGCCACCGAGTCGGGACCGATTGGGACCTCGACCCCGTCGGTAACGCCGCAGGAGCCACCCGAGGGCGATGCGAAGAACTTGAGGCCCCAATTAATCGAGCCGGCGGTGCTGTCGAGCGTGGCGGTGACACCGGTCTTGAGCGCCGACCAGCGCTGGGTGCATGCCGAGCCGGTCTTGCAGTTGGAATCCGCTGTCGTGCTGTAGCTCATCGAGCCGGATCGATCCATTACCAGAAGCACGTCGGCGGGCTGTTGGGATGCATTGCTGGTCTGGGTTCCACAGTTCGCGTCGCCGGTCGGTGCCGGGCCGGTGGATCCGGCGCCGCCACCTCCGCCACCTTGATTGCCGGGCGATCCATCTAACTTGACCGTTACCGTACCTGCGCTGCCGGATTGTCCGTTGTCGCCTGTCCCAACCGGCGGGGTCGAGCCGCACCCCGAAAAGGTTGACCCGATGAGGGAAAGCGCCGCTGCTCCACCGATAACCACTCGCGAAAGCATCTTCTTCATGACGTGTCCCTGCCTCCAGCTGAAATTCTCAATTGCCACGCGACTGACGCTCTATGGATCATAGGCTATTTCGCGTGGCTCGAAAGCGCGATTTAGGGCTCGAATCCCTTTAGGAAGGCCTGAAGTGGCACTTCTGCCTACAGGCCGACCCGAAAAAATACGTAAGATCCTCCGCCACAAAGTAGAGAAGGCGTTTCCTTAGATGACAGTCGGCCGCGATCCTGATCAGTTTTTTCGCTCGGGAAAGTAGTCGCCGTTTCTCTGGCGGGAACGTTGCGATCGTGCGCGCGATAAGGCGCGCTTGCAAAGCTGCGTCTTTTTAGCCAGATTGTCGGCCCCAATGAGGCCCATCACACCCGAGACATGCGTCGTTCGCGAGAGCGCTCTGCGCGCCGTTGCCTGCCTGTCGGGATGACATAGCGAAAGGAACCCTGCCGATGGCTAAGATTGAGTTGCCCAAGAAGTTCGTCAGCAAATACCCTCACAAGTTTGCGGCTGGCAAAAAGCACTACCTGCGTGGTCAGCGCATTTTGCCCAAACCCATCACGGGCAAGGAGAGCCTGCCGGACCTGATGGACAGCGCCTTCTTGGCCTACAACGGCGGTCGCTTGCAGGAGGGCGCCCGTCTTTTCACGGAAAAGATGCTCGCTAACGACAGTGTGACCGTCGGCATGAGCTTGGCGGGTGCAATGACCCCAGCCGGCCTCGGTGCTGCGGCGGTGATTCCGCTCATCAAGGCAGGATTCGTGGACTGGATCGTCGCGACGGGCGCCAACCTGTACCACGACATGCACCACGCGATGAATTTGCCACTCTTCCGCGGCTCGCCTTTCTCGCGTGACGTCGAACTGCGCCGCTTCGGAGTGGTTCGCATTTACGACATTCTCCTCGACTACAACGACGTGCTCATGCGCACCGACGATATTCTGCGCAAGATCATCATCCAGAAGGAATTCCAGAAGGAGATGGGCACCGCCGAGCTGCACCACCACATCGGCAAGTACTGCGCAGAGTTCGAGAACCAGATGGGGCTCAAGGATGCGTCGGTGCTGGCGGCGGCGTACCGCGCGGGCGTGCCGTGCTACACCTCGTCGCCGGGCGATTCGACGATCGGCATGAACGTGGCCGGCGTCGAGCTGCGCGGCAACAAGCTACGCATCAACCCGAGCATCGACGTCAACGAGACGACGGCGATCGTTCTGGATGCGAAGCTGCGCAAGAAGAAGACGGGTGTCATGCTGGTCGGCGGCGGTTCTCCCAAGAACTTCATTTTGCAGACCGAGCCGCAGATTCAGGAAGTTCTGCGCATCAAGGAGATGGGTCACGACTATTTCTTGCAGTTCACCGACGCCCGCCCGGATACCGGCGGCTTGTCGGGTGCGACGCCGTCCGAGGCCGTGAGCTGGGGCAAGATCGATCCGAACCAGCTTCCTGATGCTGTGGTTGCCTACCTGGATTCGACGGTCGCGTTACCGCTCGTCACGCACTATGCACTGGCGCGCCGGCCGAAGCGCAAGCTCAAGCGCCTCTACGATCAGCTCCCGAAGTTGCTCGCGCGCCTGACCGCCGAGTACTTCAAGCACAACAAAGACGCCACGCCTATTGTTTGAAGTGGAAATCCTGAGGGGTTTCCACGCCCGCGGATGTACGGCGCCTAGCCAATGGCGAAGGCGCCGTAGCCGACGACGCGATTCTTGGGCCCGGCAGTGTCGCCGGAGTTCCGTAGCTCGAGCGTCTGGCAAGACATCTTCTTCTCGGCCGCGATTCCCAAGATGCCGTTGACGGCAGTCGCGCCGCAGGCTTGCTCGTGGTCGATGCTGCCTGAGGCGAGCGATGCGATTTGTTTGGCTGTTTCGCCGTCGATGCGCTGGGC